>NZ_JBHXCW010000361.1:0-5776 GCF_042725365.1 Lentzea sp. NPDC060358
GGCGGCGCACCGCCAGGTCTCCCCGCACCGGGGCTAACGCCTGCGGGGCTCCCGGCCGAACGGCTGCTCCGGCCGGTCGAGCTCGGGAGCGGCCGGGATCGGCATCGTCACCGGTGAGCCGGCCGTGATCGTGATCGGCTCGCCGTGGTGCTTCGTCTTCAGCTCGGTGCCGTCGACGATCCGGTAGGTGGCCTCGCCGCCGCGCACCTCGACCGCGATCCTGGTGCCCTGGAACGCCATCCGGAACGAGTACCCGGTCAGCGCCTCCGGCCGCTTCGGCGCGAACGTGAGCTCGCCGCCGTGGTCGCGCATGCCGCCGAACCCGGCCACCAGCGCCGTCCACGCCCCTGCCAGTGACGCCATGTGCAGGCCGTTGGTGACGTTCTCGTGCAGGTCGTGCAGGTCCGTGAACGCCGCCTCGACCAGGTAGTCGAACGCCAGGCCGAGGTGCCCGACCTCCGCCGCCAGCACCGCCTGCGTGCCCGCGGACAACGACGAGTCGCGCACGGTGCGGGCCTCGTAGTAGGCGAAGTTGCGGGCCTTCTCCTCCGCGGTGAACGCGTCACCGCGCACGTGCATGGCGAGGACGAGGTCCGCCTGCTTCACCACCTGCCGGCGGTACAGGTCGAAGTACGGGAAGTTCAGCAGCAGCGGGTACTTCTCCTCCGGCGTGCCCTCGAAGTCCCATTCCGCGTGGTTGGTGAAGTTCTCCGCCTGCGGGTGCACCTGGAGCAGTTCGTCGTAGGGCATCGCCATCACGTCCGCGGCCTTGCGCCACGCCGCGATCTCCTCCTCGGACGCGCCCGCCTCGGCGGGGTTGCGCTCGGCCGCGTCGGCGGCGGCACGGAGGTTCTGCTGCGCGACCAGGTTGGTGTAGACGTTGTTGTCGACGATCGCCGAGTACTCGTCCGGCCCCGTCACCCCGTCGATGCGGAACCCGTCGTGCCGGTCGTGGTGGCCGAGCGACATCCACAACCGCGCCGTCTCCACCAGGATCTCGGTGGCCTCGTCGCGGTCGAAGCACTCGTCGTTCGTGGCGTGGAGGTACTGCTGCACGGCGTAGGCGACGTCGCCGGAGACGTGGAACGCCGCCGTGCCCGCCGGCCAGTACGCGCTGCACTCCGCGCCGTTGATCGAACGCCACGGGAACGCGGCACCCTCGAGCCCCAGCACCTTCGCGCGCTCGCGCGCCTTGTCCAGTGTGGAGTGACGCCACCGCAGCGCGTCGCGAGCGGCCTCGGGCAGCGTGTAGGTGAGCACCGGCAGGACGAACATCTCGGTGTCCCAGAACGCGTGGCCGTCGTAGCCGGGTCCGGTGAGGCCCTTGCCGGGGATGGCGCGGGTCTCCCCGCGGGCCCCGGCCTGCAGGATGTGGAACAGGGCGAACCTGATGGCCTGCTGGAGCTCGTCGTCGCCCTCGATCTCGATGTCGGCGACCTCCCAGAAGTTGTCCAGGAAGTCCACCTGCTCGCGCAGCAGCCCGTCCCAGCCGGTCTGGCGGGCGCCGGCGAGCGCGGCCTCGACCTGGGCCCGCAGCGCGGGGGTCGAGCGCTGGCCGGACCAGCCGTACGCGAGGTACTTGGTGAGCTTGAGCGTGTGGCCCGCCTTGACGTCGACCGCCGCGGTGAACCGGGCCAGGTCGTCCTCGGCGCGGATCTCCGTGCGCGGCTCGGTGCCGTCCTCGGCGAGTGCGGTCACCGCGATCTCGTGGTCCATCGCGGCCGCCATGCGCAACCCGGACACCTTGGTGTGGTGGCACAGCACGGCCCGCGTGTTCTCCGCCGTCGTGAAGTCGTTCACCAGCGGCGCGTCCAGGGCCAGGGCGACCCGCGGGTCGCTGCTGCGGCTCTTGATCGGCTCGTTGGTCAGCAGGTCGGACTGCACGACGAGCTGCAGGTCCTCCTCCGGCTCGACCTCGTAGCGGATCGCGGCCACCGCGCGCTGTGTGAACGACACGAGCCGTTCGCTGCGCACGGTCACACGGCGGCCCGTCGGCGACTCCCATACCGTGCGGCGCTTGAGCGTGCCGGTGCGGAAGTCGAGCGTGCGTTCGTGCTCGACCGCGTCGCCGTAGCGCATGTCCAGCGGCTCGTCCTCCACCAGCAGGCGGATGATCTTGCCGTCGGTGACGTTGACGACCGTCTGGCCCGCCTCGGGGTAGCCGTAGCCCGCCTCGCCGTACGGCAGCTGGTGCTGCTCGTAGAACCCGTTGAGGTAGGTGCCCGGCAGGCCGCGCGGCTCGCCCTCGTCGAGCGTGCCGCGCATGCCGATGTGACCGTTGGACAGGGCGAACGTCGACTCGGTCTGGTGCAGGTTGCCCACCGAGAGGCCCTGCCAGCGCAGCTGCCAGGGCTCGACCGCGTAGCTCATGACAGCAGCTCGTCGAGCTCGTCGACGACCACGTCGGCGCCGTGGGACTTGAGCGCCTCCGCCTGGTGGCCGCGGTCGACGCCGACGACGAACCCGAACCCGCCGTCGTGGCCCGCCTGCACGCCCGCGATCGCGTCCTCGTAGACGGCGGCGTGCTCCGGCGCCGTCTTGAGCCTCCTGGCGCCCTCGACGAACGAGTCCGGCGCCGGTTTGCCCCGCAGGTTCGAGGCGGTGATGACGTTGCCGTCCACCAGCGCGTCGACGTAGTCGAGCAGGTTGCCCGCGCGCAGCACGCGCATGGCGTTGGCCGACGACGTCACGACGCCGATGGGCAGGCCGGCCTCGCGGGCGGCCCGCAGGTAGCGCACCGACCCGTCGTACGGGCTGATGCCCTGCTCGTCGATGATCCGGTTGACGAGGTCGTTCTTCTGGTCGCCGATGCGGCGGACCTCGTCCTCGGACGGCGTGAGGCCGCGCGAGGTGAGGAAGCTGCGAACCCCGTCGTAGCGCGGTTTTCCGTCCACGTAGGCGAGGTAGTCCTGCTCGCCGAACGGTTGCCCCATGGCTTCGAACGTCTGCCGCCACGCCTGGCGGTGCAGCACGGCGGTGCTGGTGAGCACGCCGTCGAGGTCGAACAGCAACGCCGTGATCTTCTCCGGGATGCCGAGGCTCATGGGACGATCATGCACCCGTCTCGCCGACATCGCTGCGCTCTTCCTTCAAGCGTTCCTCCAGCGGACGCGGGTGCGCCTGCTCGTACTCGGTCATCCCGTACTTGGTGGACCCGGCCCAGCCCTCCGGCGGGTCCATGGCCTCCTCGAGCGGGTCCTGCTGGAGGTTGTCCTCGTCGAGCCCCTCGAAGCTGTCGCCGTCCTGGGGCACGTACGCACCGCGATCTTCACTCATGCAGGAGCAGTACCCAGTTCGGCGCTATCCGATGCTTTGCCCGACCAGCGACCCGATGGCGTAGGTGACACCCATCGCGACCAGGCCTCCCGCGATGTTGCGGACGACCGCGCGCCGCTTGGCCGCCCCGCTGAGCCGCGCGCTGACGAAGCCGGTGAGGGCCAGGGCGAGGACGGCGGCCACGACGGTGACCGGCACGCGCAGGCTCGTCGGCGTGAAGGCGATCGCGGCGAGGGGGAGGAGCGCGCCGACCGTGAACGCGAGGAAGCTCGCCACGGCGGCGCCCCACGGGTTCGTGAGCTCGTCCGGGTCGATGTGCAGCTCGGCCTCGGCGTGGGCGCCCAGCGCGTCGTGCCTGGTGAGCTGCCTCGCGACCTCCGCGGCGGTCTCGGGGGTGAGCCCCTTGCCCTCGTAGATCTCCGTCAGCTCCTCGAGCTCCTCCTCGGGCATGTCCGCGAGCTCCTGGCGCTCCTTGGCGAGCAGGGCCCGTTCGGCGTCGCGCTGGCTGCTCACCGACACGTACTCGCCGCTCGCCATGGACATCGCGCCGGCGAACAGGCCCGCCAGGCCCGCGACCAGGATCTGGCCCCGGTCGGTGGTGGCGCCCGCGACGCCCACCACGAGGCTGGCGGTCGACACGATGCCGTCGTTCGCCCCGAGCACACCCGCCCGGAGCCAGTTCATGCGGTCGCCGGTGACCTCGTCGTGGGGCTCGTCGTGCGTCATGGCCGCAGAGTAGTGCTCCGGTCGGTGGCCGCAGACCCGGCCGCGCTGTGCTGATCGGGTGAGTTTTGCCTGGTCAAGTGCCAGGTGTGCGTTTTTTGTCAGACCCCCGTGGCAGCATGTCGAACAGGTGTTCGTGTGCGTGCTAGAAGGAGGTCAGTCCCGATGCAGATCGAACCCCGTCGCTGGCCGGGCCGCGTGGTCCCTTCCACCGACGCCGACGTGGACATCGCCGTCGAGTCCCTGTGCGTGCGCGCCTCGTGGCCGGACGCCGACCGCCGGTGGGTGCGGCGCCTGCTGGAGCCGTGGTTCGCCGCGGGCTGGAGCGTCGACGCCCTCCTGGTGGCCGTCGACACCAAGCCGGACGGCACCCGCCAGGGCCGCCCCCGCTCGCGCGCCCAGGTGGCCCACGAGTTCCTGCGCGCCCGCCTGCGCACCTGGACGGCCGACGGCGCCGCCCTGGCCCGGCCGCCGCTGAAGGGCACGTCCCTGGGCGAGTGGTACCGCGTGAACCGCCGCAACACGGCGCTGCACGCCCCGCGCCGCCGCCGCGACCTGACCTCCGACGGTGAGCGGGCCCGGGCCGAGTCCCGCGCCCTGGCCCACCGCCGCGACCCGGTCGAGCGCAGCCGCGAGAAGGGCCGCCGCCGCCAGGAGGTGCTGGACAGCCTGCTGGTGCCGGGCCAGGAGGTGCCGTCGTTCGCCGACTCGTGGCGCCTGGTGGCGGAGATCATCCCGGTGCCGCGGGTGTGCTCGGCGTGCGGCCACGTGCGCAACGAGGTGGCGCGGCCGGCGCACCGGGTGGCCTGAGGGCCGTCTCGTCCGCGACAGCCGCGGACGAGGGGCCCGGAGACGGCACCGCCGCCCGGTACGAGTGCGCCACGGTTGCACCGCCGCTCGGTGCGAGCGCGTCACGGTGCCACCGCCGCTCGGTGCGAGTGCGCCACAACGGCATCGCCGCCCGGCACGAGGGCGCCACGGCGGCACCGCTGCCCGGTGCGAGTGCGCCACGGTGCCACCGCCGCCCGGTACGAGTGCGCCACAACGGCACAGCCGCCCGGTGCGGGGCCGCCACGGCCGCACCGCCTCCGGGACGCTCGACCGTGCTCCCCTCGGACGGACCCGCGGGACAGGCCCCATGCGGGCCGGGTCCGGCCGGTGCCCGTGCCGCTTCGGCGGCTCGGGCGGTGACGCCCGTCCAGTCCGCGCGAGGTGTGGCCCGCGTGAAGTTCACGTGGCAGTGGTCCAGATTGCGCGATCGTGTCGATTGCCCTGCCCGCTGCCTCTAACAGCGAAAACATCCAGCTCATCCGCCGATCGCGCCACTGCGGGGGCGCCAATTCGGCAAGAAGTGGTTGAACCGCGGCTGCCCCGGGAACACGGGACGAGTTTCTTGTTTCCTGATGTGAGGGGCCGACATGCTCGAAGTGACGCCGATGGCTGCCGAGGTCATCAACGAGCTGACGTCGCAGACCGAGGCCACCGAGGACGAGGTCGGCCTGCGCTTCGCTCTCGCCGCCGACCAGGACAACCAGGCCCTGGAGCTCTCGCTGAGCGAGGCCGTGGACGGCGACCAGGTCGTGGCCGCGCCCGCCGGCGCCAAGGTCATGATGGAGCCGGCCGCCGCCCAGTACCTGGACGACAAGGTGCTCGACGTGCGCCAGGACGACGAGGGCAACCCGGCGTTCGCGATCGCGCGCCAGGAGCAGGAGTCCTGAGGACCGGCTGACCCCGGACGAACGCGACGGGCCGGACCCCACCACGGTGGGGCCCGGCC
>NZ_JBHXCW010000362.1:0-5741 GCF_042725365.1 Lentzea sp. NPDC060358
GTCTTCGCCCGCTACCTGGTCGACGCAGGCCACCAGCCGCAGGGCGAGTTCGTCGTCGGCACGCGCGCCGGCGACCGGACCGTGGTGACGCACCCGGACGGCTCCGTCACCAACGACATGGGCCCCGCGTGGGTCACCGGCACGTCCATCGCCGCGGTCGACGGGGTGGGCATCGGCGGCTTCGCGGTCGACGTCGGCAACCCGCACCTGGCGTGCGTCACCGAGGAACCCGTCGAGAACCTCGACCTGACCGCCCCTCCCGGCTTCGACCCGGTGATGTTCCCGCACGGCGTGAACGTCGAGTTCGTCAACGTCATCGGTCAGGACGCGCTGCGCATGCGCGTCCACGAGCGCGGCGTCGGCGAGACCCGGTCGTGCGGCACCGGCACCGTCGCGGCCGTCGCCTCCTGGCTCGCGGGCCAGGGCAGGACGACCGGCTCGGCGACCGTCGACGTCCTCGGCGGCCAGGTCCGCGTGACCATCGAGGCGACGACGTCGACGCTCACCGGACCTGCCGTGCTCGTCGCGCGCGGCGAGCTCGACAAGTCCTGGTGGGACGCCCTGGCCTGATCTGCCGCCCGGCTGATATATCGGATATCAGCCGAGGTCGTAGACCTCGATCCGGCCGAGCCGGTCCGGCTTCACGACGGACGGGTTCGAGTCCGGAGCCGTCAGGCACACGAGCTTGTCGCCGACGACGGCGACGGCGAAGCACGTCTGCGTCGTCTCGACCCGGTGGGTCACCTCGCCGCCCTCGGCGATCCGGAAGACCGCGGGCTGCAACGCCGGCGCCACCCACACGCCGTCCCCGTCGCCCGCGATCCCGTCGGGCGCGATGCCGAGCTCCTTCACGTCGGCCCACACCCGGCGGTCGTGCAACGACCCGTCGCGGCCGACGGAGAACGCCGTCAGCCGGAACGCGACGGTCTCGGCGACGACGAAGACGCTGCCGCTCTCGGACCGGCCGGACGGGTCGGGCAGCAGCGCCATGCCGTTCGGGAACTTGAGGTCCTCGGCGACGACGCCGACGGTGCCGTCGGGCTGCACGAGCGCGAGCTGCGCGCCAAGCGGGTCGAAGGTCGGTTCGAGCAGGTGCGGGATGCCGACCTCGTCGATGAGGCCGTGCAGGTCGAAGCCGAAGTTGCCGACGTACGCGCGCCCTTCGCCGTCGACGAGCATGTCGTTGGCGTGGAACGTCGCGATATCCGATATATCGGCGTGGACGACGAGGTCGTCGCCGACGAGCTTGCGGACCGTGCGGTCGAGCATCGACACGACCAGCAGAGTTCCGTCCGGCAGCCAGCCCAGGCCCGACGGCTGGCCGGTGAAGGCGACGACGACCTCGTCGTCACCCGTCGCGAGATCGAGGGCGTGCACCTCGCCCGCGTAGAAGTCCGAGTAGTAGAGGCGGCCGTCGGGACCGCGCCGCGGCCCCTCGCCGAAGTGAAGACCGTCCCGCAGCACCGAGGTGTCAGCCATGGGCGTCGACGCTAGACGTCGTCGGCAGGTCCCGCATAGATCGCAGCGGCGAGAGCAGCACCCACACCACCCCGGACACCGAGCCGGCGAGCGACACCCACAGCGTCGGCACGATCCCGAGCCACGACCCGAGCACGCCGCCGAGCAGCGCGCCCAGCGGCGTCGTGCCCCACACCACCCAGCGGATCGAGGCGTTCATCCGGCCCAGCAGGTGGTCGGGGCAGATCGCCTGCCGGTAGCTCACCTGGCCGACGTTGTAGACGACGACGCCGAACGACGTCACCGCCAGGCACGCCATCGGCAGCACGAGGCCCCAGCCGTCGGAGACGAACGGCAGCGCCAGGGTGAACGGCCAGGTCAGCACCGGGACGAGCCAGATCATCCTGGCCTGGCCGACGGCCAGGCCGATGCGGTGGGCGAACGCCGCGCCGAGCACACCGCCGACGCCGCCGGCGCTGAGCACCAGCCCGGCCGTGCCCTCGCTCAGGCCCGCGGTCTGCAGCAGGAAGAGGACCATCACCGCGTTCTGGATGCCGTGGAAGAAGTTCGACGTGCCGGTGCAGGCCACGATCATCCGCAGGGTGGTGTTGCCGAAGACGAACCGCAGCCCCTCCATGATCTCACGGCGCAGGTGCGGGTCGGGGTGGCGTTCCGGCGCCGGCTCCGCCGTCTTGATCCTGACCAGGAACAACGCCGAGCTGAGGTAGCCGAGGCCGGTCGCGAGGACGCTGTTGGCCGCCCCCAGGAACTGGGCCGCGTAGCCGCCGATCGCGGGTCCGGACACCTCCGCGACCGACAGGCTCGCCTGCAGCTTCGAGTTGCCCTCGACGAGCTGGCCGCGCCCGACCAGCGACGGCAGGTACGACTGGTAGGCGACGTCGAAGAACACCGTGCACACGCCCACCGCGAGGCTCACGACGATCAGCTGCGGCAGGTCGAGCAGGCCCAGCCACCCCGCGACGGGCACGCTCAGCATCAGCGCCGCGCGGGCGACGTCCATCGCGACCATCAACGGCTTGCGCCGCATCCGGTCGACCCACACGCCCGCGGGCAGGCCGATGACGAGGAACGCCATCGTGCTCGCCGCGGCCAGCAGTCCCATCTCGAACGGTGTCGCGTTCAGCGCGCCCGCCGCGAGCAGCGGGATCACGGTCATGCCGACCGTCGCGCCGAACTGGCTGATGGTGTCGCCCATCCACAACCGGCGGAAGTCCGGGTGCCCCCAAAGCGTCATGGCGGGCAGTCTGCGCCGAGTGATTGGAAACTGTCAATCACTTACACTGGCGCCGTGCCCCTCTCCCGCAAGCGCCGGCCCGCGACCAGCGACGAAGCCGCGGCTCTCAGCTCCGACCTGCGGCTGAGGATGATCCGCCTGACGTTCGACCGCCCGCTCACCAACAAGGAGCTGGCGCAACGGCTCGGCAAGGACCCGGCCACGACGCTGCACCACGTGCGCAAGCTCGTCGCCGCCGGATTCCTCGAGGCCATGCCGCCGCGCACGGGCAACCGGGGCGCGAAGGAGATCCCCTACCGGTCGACGGGGCTGTCGTGGCAGCTCGACAACAGCGGAAATGCGGTCGCAGTCGGTGAGGCGATGTTGCACGCTTTCCTCGGCGAGGTTGCCGACATCGGGCTCGACGAGGTGGAGCAGAGCCGTCTGGTCGTCACGGTCGACCCCGAGGAACTAAAGCGGCGTCTTGCGTCGTTGATGGATGAGCTGGCCGCGAAACCGGTCGAGCCGGATGTTCCCCGTGTGGCGATCTACCTCGCGGTGTATCCGGGGGACTGAAGGTCCGTGGGACGATGAAGGGCAAATGACGGAAAACATCCAGAGCACAGAGTTCGACCCGGAGTTCGACGCCACCTGGGACGAGGAGGACGACTTCTCGACCGGTGACTACGAACTGGCCGAACGCGCCGCGTTGCGCCGCGTCGCCGGGCTGTCCACCGAGCTCGAGGACATCACCGAGGTCGAGTACCGCCAGCTTCGCCTGGAGCGGGTCGTGCTCGTCGGGGTGTGGACCGAGGGCACGGCAGCCGACTCCGACGCCTCGATGGCGGAGCTCGCGCGCCTCGCCGAGACCGCGGGGTCCGAGGTCCTCGAAGGCGTCGTGCAGCGGCGGGACAAGCCGGACGCCGCGACCTACATCGGCTCGGGCAAGGTCTCCGAGCTGCGCGACGTCGTCCAGTCGACCGGCGCCGACACGGTGATCTGCGACGGCGAGCTCTCGCCCGGCCAGCTGCGCCAGCTCGAGGAGAAGCTCAAGGTCAAGGTCATCGACCGCACCGCGCTGATCCTGGACATCTTCGCGCAGCACGCGCGGTCCAAGGAGGGCAAGGCGCAGGTCGAGCTGGCCCAGCTGCAGTACCTGATGCCGCGCCTGCGCGGCTGGGGCGAGACGCTGTCGAGGCAGGCCGGTGGCCGTGCCGGCGGCGGCAACGGCGGTGTGGGTCTGCGCGGTCCCGGTGAGACGAAGATCGAGACCGACCGGCGCCGGATCCGCGCGCGCATCGCCAAGCTGCGCCGCGAGATCGCCGCGATCGGTGTCATCCGCGAGACGAAGCGGGGCCGCCGCACGGCGAACGAGATCCCGAGCATCGCCATCGCGGGCTACACCAACGCGGGCAAGTCGTCGCTGCTCAACGCCCTGACGGGCGCCGGAGTGCTGGTGGAGGACGCGCTGTTCGCGACCCTCGACCCGACGACGCGCCGCGCGCTGACACCGGAAGGCCTGCCGTACACGCTGACGGACACCGTCGGCTTCGTCCGGCACCTGCCGCACCAGCTGGTCGAGGCGTTCCGCTCCACCCTCGAGGAGGTCGGCCAGTCCGACCTGCTCGTGCACGTCGTCGACGGCTCCGACGCCATGCCGGAGATGCAGGTCAAGGCCGTGCGCGAGGTCCTCGCCGAGATCAACGACAAGACCGAGACGCCGATGCCGCGCGAGCTGCTCGTCGTCAACAAGATCGACGCGGTCGGCGACCTGGGCATGGCCCGGCTGCGGCACCTGTTCCCGGACGCGTCGTTCGTGTCGGCGCACTCCGGCGTCGGCATCGAGGAGCTGCGGGTCCGCATCGCCGAGCTGATGCCACGACCGGAAGTCGTGGTCGAGGCGCTCGTGCCGTACGCGCGTGGCGAGGTCGTCGCCCGCGTGCACCGCGACGGCGAGGTGCTGTCCGAGAAGCACACGGAGGTGGGCACGCTGCTCAGCGCCCGCGTGCGCCCGGACCTCGCCGGCGTGCTCGAGGAGTTCGCGACGAACGGGACACCTGCTTGATCCTCCCGCCCCCACCGGTGGACGTGTGCCCGGTAGAGATGCAGGAACTCTCCGGGCTCGCGTCCAACGGCACCGAGCTCTTCGCCGTCAGCGACAGCGACAACGGCACGTTGCGCATCGTGGTCATGGGCCGCGACTGCACCGTGAAGCGCACGATCACCGCGCCCGTCGACCCGTACGACGTCGAGGACCTGGCGATCACACCGGACGGCACCCTCTGGGCGTCCGACACCGGCGACAACAACAAGAGCCGCCCCACGGTCGCCCTGCACAAGGTCACGCCCTCGGGCGCCGTGGAGCGGTTCCGCCTGACCTACCCGGACGGCAAGCACGACGCCGAGGCGCTGGTCATCGACAAGTCCGGCACGCCGTTCATCATCACCAAGGAACCCTTGGGCTCCGCGCTGATATATCGGCCGACGGGTCCTCTCCGAACTGATATATCGGTGCCGATGGAGCAGGTCGGCCGCGTGACGCTGTCGTCGACGGACACCCCCGGCGGCCCCCTGGAGGGCAGTCTCGACACCCGTCTCGTGACGGGCGCCGCCTCCACGGCCGACGGCACCGTCATCGCCCTGCGCACCTACACCGACGCGTACCTCTACTCGGTCCCCGACGGCGACGTCGTCAAGGCGCTGGAGGGCGACCCGGTCCGGATCCCGTTGCCGGACGAGCCGCAGGGCGAGGCGATCGCGTTCGAGCCGAACGGCACGCTGCTCTCCGCCTCGGAGGGCGCGGGCACACCGCTGCGTGCCGTCGAGGGCGCCGCGGCGCTGGCCCAGCCCTCGGTGCCGAAGACGACGACGACCCCGCCGCCAGCCGCGACCTCGGACGAACCGCAGGCCGCGCCGACGTCGAGCGGGGCGTGGCAGAACTGGCCGCTCGCGCTGTCGCTGGGCGGGTTCTTCCTGGCCGCAGCCCTCGTCGTCGGCCTGCGCTTACGCCGCCGCGCCTGAGACCCGCGGACGCGACGACGCCCGGCAC
>NZ_JBHXCW010000363.1:0-5739 GCF_042725365.1 Lentzea sp. NPDC060358
CCTCACGGGTGGGTCAGGAGTGCGGGCAGGTGTCGCGGTACGCCGAGATCGCCGTGTTCGGGGCAGGGGCCGGACACAGGAACTGGTCGTACCGCAGGTCGTCGTCCACGAACCGCTTGAGCCAGGACAGCGAGTACTTGCGCACCGTCACGTTGTCGCTGCGCGGCGTCGAGTGGTCGCCGCCCCGCAGCTCCAGGAACGCCTTGTCGGGCGCCGCCGTGATGGAGTTGTAGAACGGGATGGAGTGCTGCGAGTCCGGGGCGGTGGGGTCGTTCTGGCCACCGATCAGCATCGTGGGAACCCGGACCGACGACCAGTTCTTCGTGGTGTGGTAGCCGGCCATCGGGATCGCGGCCTGCAGGGCGGGCCGGGACGCGGAGGCGCGCAACGCTCCCCCGCCGCCCATGGAGTGCCCCATCACGGCGAGCCGGGAGGCGTCGACGCGCGGGTTGGTGCGGGCGACGTAGTCCAGTGCGGCGAGGAGCTGGGCGCCGCGGCTGTCCGGGTCGTCGAGGGTGGACAGGGTGTTGATGGTGATCACCACGAACCCGTAGGACGCGAGCCGCGGACCGAAGTGCGCGACCGAGGTCTGGGTGGCGGTGAAACCGGGTGAGATCGCGACCGCGCCGAAGGTCAGGTCGCTGGTGGGCGTGTAGACCGTGCCGCCGCCGAAGTTCGACTGGCGGGCGATCGCGGCGGACGTGACCGCGAACGTGCCGCGGGAGGCTTCCACGGAGGTGGCCGTGGGAGCCGGGCCGCGTTCGTACGGGTTGGCCGCCGCGGTGGCGGTGGCCGGTGTGGTGGCTGGGATCAGCGCCAGGACGAGCGCCGCCAGCGCGGTTGTGATGCGCACGACGAAGACACCTCGATTGGTTGCAGGGGAACCAAAAGCGACGGCGGCGCTCACGCTACCGCCCGGTAGCGAAGTGCGGGTTCGGCCACTCGGATGGTTACCGGCGCATTTCGACGTCGTTCGACCGCGTTTCGTCGAATTCGACTCCGTCACCCAGCGCAGCGAACCGAGACGTTGTCGTCCTGTCCGGTCACCGCAGCGGCGGTATGCGGCGAATCAGACGGCCCACGAGGGTGATCGAGTGCCCACCCGGAGACAGTTCCTCGTCCTGAGCTCCACAGCAGCGCTCACCGGTCTGCTGTCCGAGGCTCCCGCGTCCGCTGCCGGCCCGGCAGCGCAGCCCTACGCGTCCTACTGGCACCCGGCGACGATCCTGGACTGGGACCCGTCGACGGACCGGGACGCGAAGTACAACCGCAGCACCGTCCCGCTCGCGCGGCGCGTGGTCCCGGCGAGACCCGCCAACCCGCACGCGCGTCCGAACGAGGCGCGCGTGCAGGCACTGGTGGCGTACGCGCCGACGAGCTTCAACCCGGCGCAGGGCGCGCTCGACATGAACTACTACGCCACGAACTACTGGCAGTACATCGACGAGCTGGTGTTCTGGGGCGGGTCGGCGTCCGAGGGCCTGATCCTCGCCCCGAACCCGACCGTGACCGACGCGGCGCACCGCAACGGCGTGCGCGTGATCGGCAACGTCTTCCTCCCGCCGACCGCGTACGGCGGCCAGATCCAGTGGGTCCGCGACTTCGTGCGGCGCGACGGCGACCGGTTCCCGGTGGCGGACAAGATGGTCCAGGTGGCGCGCCACCACGGCTTCGACGGCTGGTTCCTCAACCAGGAAACCGCGGGCGGCGACGCGCAGCTCGCGAACGACATGCGCGACTTCGTCACCTACATTCGCAGGAGCGGCCTGCGGATCATCTGGTACGACGCGATGACCGACACCGGCAGCGTCAGCTGGCAGAACGCGCTGACCGCCCGCAACAGGGCGTTCTTCGAGCAGTCCGACGAGATGTTCCTGAACTTCTGGTGGAGCACGCAGGGCCTCGCGAGCTCGGCGGCGCTCGCCCGGCAGATGGGCCGCAGCCCGTACGACCTGGCGTCCGGGGTGGACGTCGAGTCCAGCGGCTACAACACGAGCGTCGGCTGGTCCTCGGTCTTCCCCGAGAACAAGCCGCACGTGACCTCGCTCGGCTTCTACCGTCCGGAGTGGACGTTCAAGTCGGCCACCGGCCCGACCGACTTCTACGCGCGGGACAACCGGTTCTGGGTCGGCCCGAACGGCGACCCGTCCGACACCGCGACGACGGCGAGCTGGAAGGGCATCGCCCACTACATCACCGAGCTGACGCCGATCACCTCGCTGCCGTTCGTGACGAACTTCAACACCGGCCACGGCCGGAAGTTCGCGGTCGGCGGCGCGGTCCGCTCGACGCAGGCGTGGAACAACCTGTCGTTGCAGGACGTGCTGCCGACGTGGCGCTGGAGCGTCACCGGGACCGGTACCAAGGTCGTGCCGTCGCTCGACTGGGACGACCCGTACGACGGCGGCACCGCGCTGAAGATCACCGGAACCCCGTCGGACACCACCGAGGTCAGGCTGTTCGCCACGGCGCTGCCGATCACCGGCGCCACCCAGTTCGAGATCGTCCACCGCACGGGCACCGGCCCGTCGCCGTTGCAGGCCGTGCTGCGGTTCGGCGCCGACGAGGAGGTGTTCGACCTCGGCGGGGTCAGCGGCGGGTGGCGGCGCAGCGTGTTCCCGCTCGGACCGCACGCCGGCGCGACGCTCACGGAGATCTCGCTGCGGGTGCTGCCCGGCGGTGCGGGCACCGCGCTGATCGGCCGGATCGGCGTGGCGAACCCGGTCCTGACGGCACCGGTCGCACCGTCGGACGTGCGGGTCGAGCAGGTGAGCCGTACCGGTGCCACGACGGTGTCGGCACGGCTCACCTGGACTCGTTCCCCCGGTGCGGTGCGGCAGTACCGCGTTTACAAGGCCGGCGCCGAACGGACCTTCCTCGGCGGCACGACCGGCGACGCGTACTTCGTGCCCGCGATCCCGCTGGCGAACGGCGAGACCGCGCGGATCGAGGTGGAGGCCGTCAGCGAGGCGTTCGACGTCTCGCCGCCGGCCGGGGTCTCGATCACTGGTACACCCTGACGTAGTCCAGCACCATGTCCTGCGGCAGCTGCGTCCCGGCCCCCGGCGGGCCGGGCCAGTCCCCGCCCACCGCGTTGTTGATGATGATGAAGAACGGGTGGTCGAACACCCACGGTCCGCGCGTGGTCTCCAGGACGTCGCGGTCGACGGTGAAGAACCTGGTGCCGTCCACGCTGAACGTCATGTGGCTCGAGTCCCACTCGACCGCGAAGGTCCGGAACGCCGACGACGCCGGCTGACCGAGGTCGAGCGGTGATCCGTAGCCGCCCGCGCCGTTGTACGCCGGCGCGTGCAGCGTCGAGTAGACCCGGTTGGGCTCCTTGCCGACGTGTTCCATGATGTCGATCTCGCCGGTGTAGGGCCACGGCCTGCGCTGGTCGAAGAAGTCCGCGCCCAGCATCCAGAACGCGGGCCACAGCCCCTGCGTCGACGACACCTTGATCCGCGCCTCGACGCGTCCGTAGGTGAAGCTGAACTTGCCGTAGGTGTTCAGCCGCGCCGAGGTGTACTGGCAGGTGCCGCTGCCGCTGACCGGGTCCACCGGGCACGCGCTGCCGGGCGTGACCTCGCGGCGGGCCTGCAGCACCAGGTTGCCGTTGCCGTCGTGCCGGGCGTTGTTGTTGTTCGTGTAGTACTGGAGCTCGTTGTTCACGCCGGGACCGGTCTCCGGCTGCCACTTCGAGGCGTCCGGCGCGGTGCCCGCGGGCAGGGTGAACTCGTCGGACCACACGAGCCGGCCGGGGAAGCTCGGGTTCGGCGGCAGCGGCGGGGGCGTGACCGGCGCACCGCCCGTGCCGTAGACCTGGAACTCCCACAACGAGTAGCCGTAGCCGTTCGACCTGGCCGTGCCGTACATCCGCACGTACCGGCCGGTGCCGCTGACCGCCAGGGTCTCCTTGAACCCGCGGCCGGTGGTCGTGGCGTAGATCTGCCGCCAGGTCGCGTTGTCGTCGGAGACCTCCAGCCGGTAGGCCGTGGCGAACGCCGGGTCCCACTGCAGGACGACCTTCGAGATCGTGGCCCGCGCGCCGAGGTCGACGGAGATCCAGCCGGGGTCGACCCAGCCGCTGGTCGCGCTCGTGGCCCAGCGGGTGGCCGGGTCGCGGTCGAACGCCTTGGCCGGGGTGCACCCGCCGCAGTTCGCGTCGTCCTGGAACGTCGAGGCCGACCCGGACTTGCCGTACGACAGCAGCGTTTCGCCGCCGTTGCCGGTGCCGGGGGTGCCGAACACCTGGAACTCCCAGAGCGAGTAGCCGTACTGCGTGGCGCGCTGGGTCAGGTCGAGCCGCACGTACCGGCCGGTGCCGCCGACCGCGAGCGTCTCGGTGCCGCCGGGGCCGGTCGTCGTTCGACGAAGCTCCTGCCACGACGTGCCGTCCGCGGAGATGCTGAGCGTGTACGCCCTGGCGCTCGCGGCCTCCCAGGCGAGCGTCACCTGGTCGACCTTCGCGGACGAGCCGAGGTCGATCTGGATCCACTGCGGGTCGCCGAACGCGCTGGACCAGCGGGTGCCCGCGTCCCCGTCGACCGCGGCGGTCGCCGGGAACGCCGCGTTCTCGCTGCTGGAGGCGGTGACCGGACGGTTCTGGGAGATCAGCGGACCGGCGGCGTGCGCGGCCGCCGGGGTGAACGCCGCGGCCACGAGCGCCGCGGCGGCGAGGAGTGGGAGTCTTCCGCGGTGAAGCCTTCCTGACATGGGTGCTCCTGATGCCGGAGAACGGGCGGCGGGGGTGTGAGAGAGCGCTCTCTCCGACGGGAGTTCAGAGCCGAGGGTCGAGCCACCGGATGCGCGCTGTCAAGAAAACCGGGAATTCTGAACGTTTCTTGCGGATTGACGCCCCATTACGACCTGCGCCATGCTCGACGAGCGTGAGAGCGCTCTCCCAATCCTGCTGCGGAGAGGAAAGCTTCAATGAGGAAGTTGTTCCACCTGGCCACTGTTCTCGCCCTGGCGGCGGGAGTGCTCAGCATTCCCGTTGCGGCACAAGGGGAACCGGTGCGCGTCGCCGAGTTCCTCGCGGAGTGCCCGATCAGCCACCGGCTCCCGGACGACCCGATCGTGCTGCCGAACCTCCCCGGCGCGTCCCACTCGCACGACTTCTTCGGCAACCACTCGACCGACGCTCGTTCCACCCAGCAGTCGCTGGAGGGGCAGACGGGCAACTGCAACCCGGCCGCGGACATCTCGTCGTACTGGGTGCCGACGCTCTACCGGAACAACACGGCGGTCGCACCGACCGGCGTGACCTTCTACTACCTCGGTGAGGGCGTGAACAACCCGGGGGCGATCCAGCCGATGCCGTACGGGTTGAAGATCGTCGCGGGCAACGCGAAGGCCACCGGCGACGCCGACAGCATCGCGCGCTGGTCCTGCCTGCACGCCGGGCACGTCAACCCCTCCAAGAACTTCGTGGAGTGCCCGTCCGGCACGATGCTCGAGACCTACCTGGACTTCCCGCAGTGCTGGAACGGCAGGGACCTCGACTCGTCCGACCACAAGTCCCACCTGTCCTACCCGGTCGCGGGCGGCTGCCCGTCGAGCCACCCGGTGGCGGTTCCCAAGCTGCGCATGGTCCTGCGCTACCCGGTCAGCGGCAACCCGGCCGGGTTCCGGCTCGCCTCGGGCACCGGGCAGACGATGCACGGCGACTTCTTCAACGTGTGGCCGCGGGGCGAGATGGAACGCCGCGTCCGCAACTGCATCAACGTGGTGCTGAAG
>NZ_JBHXCW010000364.1:0-5724 GCF_042725365.1 Lentzea sp. NPDC060358
GGGCACGCCTGCATGACAGGCGTGCCCCGCTCGGGTGAAGCTGGAGGTCAGCGGTTCTCCATCGCGATGAAGTCGCGCTCGACCGGGCCGGTGTAGATCTGCCGCGGGCGGCCGATCTTGGTGGCCGGGTCGTTGATCATCTCGCGCCAGTGCGCGATCCAGCCGGGGAGCCGGCCGAGCGCGAACAGCACGGTGAAGAACTTGGTCGGGAAGCCCATCGCCCGGTAGATCAGACCCGTGTAGAAGTCCACGTTCGGGTAGAGCTTGCGGGAGATGAAGTAGTCGTCGCTCAGGGCGGCCTCTTCCAGCTGCTTCGCGATGTCGAGCAGCTGGTCGTCGGCGCCGAGCTTGCCGAGGATCTCGTCGGCGGTCTTCTTGATGATCGCGGCGCGCGGGTCGTAGTTCTTGTAGACCCGGTGGCCGAAGCCCATCAGGCGGACGCCGTCCTCCTTGTTCTTGACCTTGTTGACGAACGACTTCACGTCGCCGCCGTCGGCCTTGATCTTCTCGAGCATCTCGAGCACCGCGCTGTTCGCGCCGCCGTGCAGCGGGCCGAACAGGGCGTTGATGCCCGCGGAGATGGACGCGAAGAGGTTGGCCTCGGACGAGCCGACCAGGCGCACGGTCGACGTGGAGCAGTTCTGCTCGTGGTCGGCGTGCAGGATGAACAGCAGGTCGAGCGCGCGGACCAGGTCCGGGTCGAGGTCGTAGGCCTCGGCCGGGAAGCCGAAGGTCATGCGCAGGAAGTTCTCCACCAGGCCCAGCGAGTTGTCCGGGTAGAGGAACGGCTGGCCGACCGACTTCTTGTACGCGTAGGCCGCGATGGTCGGCAGCTTGGCCAGCAGGCGGATCGTGGAGATCTCCACCTGGTTCGCGTCGAACGGCGACAGCGAGTCCTGGTAGAAGGTCGACAGCGCGGACACCGCGGACGACAGCACCGGCATCGGGTGCGCGTCGCGGGGGAAGCCGTCGAAGAAGCGCTTGAGGTCCTCGTGCAGCAGCGTGTGCCTGCTGATCTTCTTGTTGAAGTCCTCGAGCTGCGCGGCGGTCGGGAGCTCACCGTAGATCAGGAGGTAGGAGACCTCCGCGAAGTTCGAGCGCGCGGCCAACTGCTCGATCGGGTACCCGCGGTAACGCAGAATTCCGGCGTCACCGTCGATGTAGGTGATCTCGGAGGAGCAGGAGGCCGTGTTGACGAAACCGGAGTCCAGGGTTACCAGACCGGTGGTCGACAGCAGCTTGCCGAGTTCGATGCCGGACGCGCCTTCGGACGCCCGCACCACCTTCATCTCGAGCTCTCCGCCCCCGTGGCGCAGCGCGACGGTCTGTGGGTCGGTCGGCGCAGTCGTCGCGTCGGGCATTCAAGTCCCTCTCAACGCTCGGACGGGGTGGCGGCAGGTCGCACGGCCTGCCTACGTCTCGGACCACCCCGTTGGGATCTGAGTCTTCAAGTTCATCCACGCTAGTCGGCGGAAGGCCCGGCTCGCAGCAGCGGTGTGAACCGATTCTGTGAGATGGGACCGGCATCACATCCGGAATGCCAGCTTGTAGCGCGGTTACCCCACGGTAGTCCGATCCGCCGCTTTAGCCAGCCAACGCGGCGGTGAGTTCGCTCGCAAAGGGCGGTTCGGCACCCGCACGGGAACATGTGATCGCGGCGGCCGCGCCGGCGTACGCCAGCGCCGCGGTCCACTCCTCGCGTGAGAGCGCGCGCACCTTGCCCGCGTCGAGCGCGTCGTGGTCGTGCAGCCACGCGAGCAGGGCACCTTGCACCGTGTCGCCCGCCCCGATCGTGTCGACGACGTCCACCCGCACGGGCGGCACGTCGACCTGGTCGGTGGCGGTGATCGCGGAGAGGCCGTCCCCGCCCTTGGTCAGCACGACGGCGGCCGGTCCCTGTGAAATCCACGTCCGTGCGATCTCGATCACGTCCGCGTCGTCGTCCCCGGCGAGCCACCGCGCGTCCTCGACGGAGACCTTCAGCAGCCCGACGTCGGGCAGCCACGACGCGAACCGCGCGCGGTAGGCGCCCGGATCGTCGATGAGCCCTGCCCGGATGTTGGGGTCGAGCGCGGTCAGCACGCGCTTGCTCTCGCGCCGCAGCACCTTCTCGTACACCGACGCGCCGGGTTCGAGCACCAGCGACAGCGTGCCGAACGAGAGCGCCCGCACGTCCTCGCCGAGCGGACCGGGGTCCTCGACGAGCCGGTCGGCGGTGCCCTCGACGTAGAACGCGTAGCGCGCGGACCCGTCCTCGGCGAGGCCGACGACGGCGAGCGTGGTGTTCTCCTGTCCACGTTGGACCAGATCGGTGCGCACACCCGAGGCGTGCAACCGCTTCACCAACTGCTCTCCGAAGTGGTCGGTCGACACCCGCGACAGGAACCCCGTCGGCACGTCGAGCCGTCCGAGCGCGACGGCCACGTTGTACGGCCCGCCACCGAGCTTCGGCGCGAGCGGCGTGAGCTCGTCGTCCCCCACCGGCACCATGTCGACCAGCGCCTCACCAGCAACCACGATCACGCGTCCGACTCCTTCTGCCCAGCGCCCGTTCTCCGCAGCCCATCCAACAGCAGTTCACCCAGTGCGGTGAACGCCTCGGCGTCGGAAACACCTGCCCGTTTCGTGAGGACACCCGTCTGGATGCCCTCGATGAGCAACCCGGCCATCTCGGCGAAGAGCGTCGCCTGCACCTCGCGGAACACGTTCCGCTCGACCCCGTCCTGGATGAACGACTTGATGCGCTCGGCGGCAGCGCGCGCGTTGCGCTCGTACGTGGCGCGCGTGGGCGGGAAGTCCGCCACGTCCGCGATGAACGCCGCCGACGCCTTGCTGAGCTCCTCCGCCGCCCCCGCGAGGTAGCTGCCGATGCGTTTGCGCACGTCGTCGAGGCCCGCGACGCGCTTCTCGATCCGCTCGGCCGCGCCCTTGAAGTACCGCCCGACCACCCGCACGGCCAGCTGCTCCTTGCTGCCGGCGAGCGCGTACAGCGTCGACTTCGAGCAGTGCAGCCTGCCCGCGACGTCGTCCAGCGTGAGATGCCCGAAGCCCTCGGTGAGGAACAACGCCTCCAACCGGGTGAGCAGCTCGGCCTGCCGCTGCGTGAGAGCCCGCGTCATAGGTGACGACCCTGCCACATTCGCTAGCTGCTGTACTGCACAACGCACTAGAGTACAGCTACCAGTACACCACCGGAGGTCGACGATGCCCGCCGAGCGGCTGCTCCCCACGCAAGAGGCCGAGGACCTGATCGCGCTGGTCAGGGAGATCGCGCGGGACGAACTGAAGCCCCACGCGGCCGACGCGGAGGAGAACGAGAAGTTCCCCCGCGACGCGTTCCGCCTGCTGGGCAGGTCCGGTCTGCTGGGTCTGCCGTACCCCGAGGAGTTCGGCGGCGGCGAGCAGCCCTACGAGGTGTACCTGCAGGCCCTCGAAGAGGTCGCCTCGGCGTGGATGACGGTCGCCGTCGGCCTGTCGGTCCACGTGATGTCCTGCTACGGCCTCGCCACGTTCGGCACCCGCGAGCAGCAGGACCGCTGGCTCCCGGAGATGCTCGAGGGCGAACTGCTGGGCGGCTACGCCCTGTCGGAGGTGCAGGCGGGCTCCGACCCGGCGGCCATGGCGACCAGGGCGGTCCGCAAGGGCGGCGACTACGTCGTGAACGGCACCAAGGCGTGGATCACGCACGCCGGCGCCGCCGACTTCTACACCCTGATGGCCCGCACGAGCCCGGACGCGGGCCGCGGCATCTCGTGCTTCCTCGCACCGGGCGAGGCGAAGGGCCTCACCGCCCTCACCCCGGAGCGCAAGATGGGCCTGACCGGCTCCATCACCGCGCAGCTCGAGTTCGACGGCGTCACCTTCTCCACCGACCGCCTGATCGGCCAGGAGGGCGACGGCCTCAAGATCGCACTGTCCGCTTTGGACTCGGGCCGCCTCGGCATCGCGGCCTGCGCGGTGGGCCTAGCCCAAGCGGCCCTGGACGAGGCCGTCGCCTACGCCAAGACCCGCACCCAGTTCGGCCGCCCGATCATCGAGTTCCAGGGCCTCGAGTTCCTGCTGGCCGACATGGCCGCGGCCGTCGAGTCGGCGAGGGCCACCTACATCTCCGCGGCCCGCCGCCGCGACCGCGGCCTCCCGTTCCGCCAGCAGGCCTCCATCGCCAAGCTGGTCGCCACCGACGCGGCGATGAAGGTGACCACCGACGCCGTCCAGGTGCTGGGCGGCGCCGGCTACACCCGCGACTTCCCGGTGGAGCGCTACATGCGCGAGGCCAAGGTCCTGCAGATCTTCGAGGGCACCAACCAGATCCAGCGCCTCGTGATCGGCAGGGGCCTGCGCTAGGCCTCCCGGTAGAAGGGGTCGGCCACGACCCCTTCCCCCAGCCCCTCGTCGAAGGCGTAGACCTCACGCCCCTCGACGAACACCCGCAAGGCCCGGCTCATCACGTCCAACGGGTCCCCGGACCAGATGACGACGTCCCCGTCGAGCCCGGGCTTGAGCGCACCGACCCGGTCGTCGAGCCCCATGATCCGAGCGGGGTTGGTGGTGATGGACTTCAACGCCACCTCGCTGTCGAGCCCCTCCTTCACCGCCAAGGTGGCCTGGTGCACCAGGAAGTGGATGGGCACGACGGGGTGGTCGGTCGTGATCGCCAACTCCACCCCGGCCCGCGCGAGGATCCCGGGGTTGCGCAGCCCCCGGTTGCGCAGCTCCACTTTGGACCGTGACGTGAACAGCGGCCCGATGATCACCGGGATCTGCTTCTCCGCGATGACGTCCGCGATCAGGTGCCCCTCGGTCCCGTGGTTGAGGATCAACCGGTACCCGAACTCCTCGGACAGCCGGATGGCCGTGGCGATGTCGTCGGCCCGGTGCGCGTGCTGGCACCACGCCAGCTCCCCGGAGAGCACCTTCCCGAGGATCTCCAGCGTCCCGTTGCGGTCGAAGGCCTTCCCGTCCTTCTCCGCCTCGGCCTTCTTGGCGAGGTAGTCCTGAGCCCTGGTCAACTCGTCCCGGATGACCGCGGCCACCCCCTGCCGGGTGGACGGCAACTTCCCCTTGTCGCCGTACACCCGCTTCGGGTTCTCCCCGAGCGCGCTCTTCACGCTGACGGGCTCCTTGACGAGCATCTCGTCAACGGTCCGCCCCCAGCACTTGATGGCCACGGTCTGCCCACCGATGGGGTTGCCGGACCCGGGCTTGATGACAGCGGTGGTGACCCCACCGCTGAGCGCGTCGGCAAACCCGAGGTCAGCGGGGTTGACGGCGTCCAAGGCCCGCATCCGCGCCCCGACGGGGTCGGTCATCTCGTTGGTGTCCTGCCCGGCCCACCCCTCGGCCTCCTCGTGGACACCGATGTGCCCGTGCGCCTCGACGAAGCCGGGCAGGACCCAGGCCCCGTCGGCGTCGACGACCTCAACCCCGTCGGGGATGTCCACGTCGGCGCCAACAGCAACGATCTTCCCGTCCTGGATGAGAACGGTGCCGCCCTCGACAGGCGAACCGTCGACGGGCACGACGTAACCACCGGTGATCGCGATGTTCATGGTTAGCAACGCTAACGGTCAACCGGACAGGAGGCCACCCCGCGAAGCCGAAGGCGAGCAGGAGCTTTTGCTTTTGCTTTTGAGCGCAGCTCTCAGCGGTGGGTGCCCCGTCACGAGTCGCGCCTCAGCTCTTGCTGCAACGAGGCAGGGGTGTCAAGCGGGCGAAAAGCGTGCC
>NZ_JBHXCW010000365.1:0-5668 GCF_042725365.1 Lentzea sp. NPDC060358
GCTCGGTGCTGTTCGGCGGTGGCGATGACGTCCTCGGGTGCCGCGTCCCCGTCGCTCGTCACCCAGCGCATCCGTGCGCCGATCCCGACCAGCTGCCTGATCAGCGCCGAGACCGGCGACCCGTCCCCAAAATCGTGCTCGGCGACAACGGCGAGCACCGACTCGTGGAACCGGGCGACGGTGAAGTCGGGCAGCAGCCCCGCCCGCAGCACCCGTTGACCAGCACTGCCGCGCCGGACAACGGTCAGCCGACCGCGGCAACGCGCCGTAGCCGAGGTCCAGCACCAGCCGGTGCCCCGCCTCCTCCACCGCGAACCTGCTGCACGCCCGCCCCGGCTCCGGATAGGCGCCGCAGCTGCCGAGGACCGTCAGCCGCACGGCTTGCTCAGCAGGACGCCACGCGGGCCGAACCCCGCCCGCGAGTAGAACGCGTGGGCCTGCTCGTTCGGCGCGAAGATGTTCGCGAACACCAGCTCGACGCCGTGAGCAGCGGCGACGCGTTCGGCCTCCGCCACCAGTGCCGCCCCGACGCCCCGTCCCCGATGACCGTCCAGCACCACGGTGTGCACGTCGGCCGCGCGCCGGGGCTTGAGGATCTGGTGGTCCGGCGCGGTGCCGGGGAGCAGCACCACCTCGACCATGCCGACCACCGCGCCGTCGAGCTCGGCCACGGAGATCAGCAGGTGCCCGACGGCGTCCTCGAAGTACCGGCGCACCGCCGCCGCGTCCGGGATCCGGAAGAGGTCCGGGTCGAGCTCGACGTGCCGCGCGGCGTTGGCGAGGCGCAGCTGCACCAGAGCGGGCACGTCCCTGCGCTCGGCAGGCCTGATCAGCATGCGCCCATTCTCAGGCAGGCGGCGTGAAGAAGTTGATCAGGTTGCCGTCGGGGTCGCGGAACAGCAGCGACCGGTTGCCCCACGGCATGGTCGTCGGCTTCTGCACGACCTCCACGCCGGCGAGCCGTTCGAACTCGGCGTCGACGTCGTCCACGCGGAACTCGATGATCGCCGTCCGGTTGGACTCGGGCACCGCGGCCCCGGCGCCGAACAGCGCCATCGTGTCCGCGTGCCCGATAGCCAACGTGCACGAGGGACCGACGAGCTCGGCGAACTGCTCGGTGCGCCACCGCACCTCGATGCCGGTGGCCCGCGCGTAGAACTCGGCGAGGCGCGCGACGTCGTGGGTGATGACGCGGACGGAAACGAACTGCACAGCGTGTCCTTTCTCCGGGAACACCGGACACGCTAGGAGCAATAGTGGACAGGATCCGCCCGGTATCAGCGAGGATTCGGGTGTGACCCGCCCGATCGCCCGTGTCCTGGCCCTGCTGGAGATCCTCCAGAGCGGCGGCACGCGCACGGTCGCCGACCTGGCCGAACGCCTCGACGTCGACGAACGCACGGTCCGCCGCTACGTCGACCGCCTGCTGGAGCTCGACGTCCCGGTCCGCTCGGTCCGCGGTCGCTACGGCGGCTACCGCCTGGAGCCGGGCTACCGGATGCCCCCGCTGATGCTGACCGACGAGGAGGCCCTCGCCGTCCTGCTCGGCCTGGTGACGGGCCGGCGCTCCGGCCAGGTCACCACCTCGGTCGCGGCCGTGGAGAGCGCCGTCGCCAAGGTCCGCCGAGTCCTGCCCGCCGCCCTGGCCCCCCGACTCGACGCACTGCTGGAGGTCACCGACTTCACCGCCCTCGCCAAACCCGCCCTCACCGCGGACGCCGAGGTCCTGCTGACCGTCGCCACCGCCGCACGGGACCGCAGGCCGATCGCGATCGCCTACCTCGCAGGTCACGGCGGCGCGAGCGACCGGGTCGTGCACCCGTACGGCGTCGTGGCGCACGCCGGCCGCTGGTACCTGACCGGCGCGGACTCGGCCAGCGGCGAGGTGCGCACGTTCCGCGTGGACCGGATCACCGCGGTGTCCCCGCGCGACGGCACGGTCGAGGTCCCGGCGGACTTCGACCCCGGCCGCCAGGTGCTGACCTCGATCGCCGAGGCGCCGCACCGGCACCGCGTGTCCGTGCGCGTCCGGGCTGCACCCGACGAGGTGCGGTCCGTGTTCCCGCAGGCCGTCGCGTCGCTGGAGGAGAGCGGGGCGTGGACTCGGGTCCGCATCCGAGCGGAGCGGCTGGACTGGATCCCGCCGTTGCTGGCTCGGCTGGACCGGCCGTTCGTCGTGGAGGAGCCCGAGGAGCTGCGCGGGCTGATCCGCGCGCTGGCGGAGCGGTTGATCGCTAACACCGGCGGCGCGCACGTCGATGGGTCGGCATGGAGTTCTCCGAGCTGAGCACGGACAGGGTGCACGAGGTGGCCGTCTACCTGGCCGCCGCCGAAGTCGCGCGCCGCACCACCTACCCGATCGAGGTCGTGCCGGAGGACCGGCGGTTTCTCCTGAAGATCAACCGCAAGCCCGCGCGGGTGTTCGCTCGGCGAACCGCGCAGGAGCGTCCGATGCGCCTGGCCACCACGCAGGACACCACCGGCGCCCACGCGCTGGTGTTCGTGGACCTCTCCACGGACACACCGGCGTTCTACGTGACGCCACCGGAGGTCGCGCGCGGCGAGGTCGAGCAGCACCTCGACGGCTGGGATCGGTTCGAGTCCTGAGCTAACACGACCCCCGCGCGATGAGCGTCGGCTCGAACACGACCTCGGCCACCGACTCAGGCTCCGCCACCACGATCTCCGCCGCTCGCCGCCCCATCTCGTACGACGGCTGCGCGACCACGCTGATCCCGAGCGCCTCGGCCCACGGGAAGTCGTCCATGGTCAGGAACCCGACGTCATCGGGCATCGAGAGCCCCCGAGTCGTCAACGCCCTGTGGACAGCCACGGTCAGACGCCCGGTCGTGCACACCACGGCGTCGTTGCGCTGCAGCAGCAGGCCGACGGCGTCATCGACCTCGGACTCATCGGCCACCAGCACTTCCTCGGGCTCCCGCACACCGCGCGAGACCAGCCCCTGACGCAACCCCGCACCGCGCTTGACCTGCGTGGTCGTCGGCGAACTGGCCGGCGACCGCGTGCACGTGCTCTCCGAGCGCCGGCTCGTCCAGCCGGGCGGACAGCCGCTGCCGCCGACCGCCCACGTGGTCGGCCGGGGCGCCGACCTGCACGTCCTGCTCGAGGACAGCTGGCTGCGGCTCGACGTCGACGACCTCTGAGCCGCGCCGGCGATCAGGTCTGGGCCAGGTCCGTGAAGCGCGAGTAGTGCAGCTGGTGCGCCACCGTGATGGTGGCCGTCGGACCGGCACGGTGCTTGGCGATGATCAGGTCGGCCTCACCGGCGCGCGGGTCGTCGCGTTCCCACGCGTCCGGGCGGTTGACCAGGATGACCATGTCGGCGTCCTGCTCGAGCGACCCGGACTCGCGCAGGTCGGACAGCATCGGGCGCTTGTCGGTGCGCTGTTCCGGACCGCGGTTCAGCTGGGAGATCGCGATGACCGGGACGTGCAGCTCCTTGGCGATCAGCTTGAGGTTTCGGGAGAACTCCGAGACCTCCTGCTGGCGCGACTCGGTCTTCTTGCCCGAGCTCATCAGCTGGAGGTAGTCGACGACCACGAGCTTGAGGTCGTGGCGCTGCTTGAGGCGCCGGGCCTTCGCCCTGATCTCCATCATCGTGAGGTTGGGGCTGTCGTCGACGAAGAGCGGGGCCTCGCTGATCTCGCTCATCCGGCGGGCCAGGCGGGTCCAGTCGTCGTCGCTCATCGTGCCACCGCGCATGTCGCTGAGGCGGATGCGCGCCTCGGCGGAGAGCATGCGCATCACGATCTCGGTGCGGCTCATCTCCAGGCTGAAGATGGCGCTGGTCATGCCGTGCTTGACCGAGCACGAGCGGGCGAAGTCGAGGCCCAGCGTCGAGTTGTGGGTCGGGATCATCGTCTCGCCCGCGAGGTACAGGTGGTCGTGGTTGTCGACCTCCACGCACCGCACCGGCACGGACGCGACCGGGCGCACCGCCACCACCTCGACCCGGTCGTGCCGGCCGAGGCCCGCGACCAGCTCGTCGGCGTCGCGGCGCAGGCGGGCGAAGCGGCCGTCGATCTGCAGCGCCGCCAGCAGCTCCTCGCGCTGCCGGCGCGACGAGCGCAGGTACGCGGCGGGGATGTGCGGCTCGTCGGCCAGGCCCAGGTCCTTGGCCACGCGCAGCTCGTCGTCCGTCAGCTCCAGGTCGCCCAGGCCGGACAGGAACAGCCCGAGCGCGCGGGGCGGCAGCGGCAACGCGGAGGCGGGCAGCTCCCACGCCGCGGACATGCGCACGAACATCCGGCACAGGCCGACGCGCTCGAACAGCTGCGTCGTCGTGCGGATGGCCCAGAAACCGCCGGTCTCGCTGCACGACTCCGCGAGCCACTGGTGCTCGGCGTCGGCCACGATCACCGTGCCGTCGGAGAACTCCACCTCGAAGCACGGGCGGCCCGTCATCACCTCGGTCGCGGCGACCACGCGGGTCGGTCGGCCGTCGGCGCCGATCAGGTGCTGCCCGACCGAGACCGCGCCCATCGTGGTCCAGCCGGACGGCGTGGGCAGCGGCGTGTCGAGCGCGAGCGCCTTGCCGACACCGGGACGGGCGGCGACGATGATCATCTGGCCGCCGTGCAGGCCGTTGGTCAGCGCGTCGAGGTCGGCGAAGCCCGTGGGGATGCCCTGCGAGATGCCGCCGCGCGAGGCGATGGCGTCGATCTCGTCCATGGTCGGCTGGAGCAGGTCCTCCAGCGCCACGTAGTCCTCGGTGGTGCGGCGGTCGGTGACCTCGTAGATCGCCGCCTGCGCCCGGTCGACCACCTCGTCGACGTCCGCGCCCTCCGCGCCGTTGTACCCCAGCTGCACGATGCGGGTGCCCGCCTCGACCAGCCGGCGCAGCACGGCCTTCTCGGCCACGATCTCCGCGTAGTACCCGGCGTTGGCCGCCGTGGGCACCGTCGCGATCAACGTGTGCAGGTACGGCGCGCCGCCCACGCGCAGCAGCTCGCCGCGCCGTTCGAGCTCGGCCGAGATGGTGATCGGGTCGGCGGGCTCGCCGCGGCCGTACAGGTCGAGGATGCAGTCGTAGATCGCCTGGTGCGCGGGGCGGTAGAAGTCGTTCGGCGCGAGCGCCTCGATGACGTCCGCGATGGCGTCCTTGGACAGCAGCATGCCGCCGAGGACGGACTGCTCCGCGGCGAGGTCCTGGGGCGGCTGGCGCTCGAAAGCGGGCTCCGCCATACCCCGGTCGTCCACCAGCGCCACTGCCGAATCACCCCTGCGAAGAGTCGAGAGCCGGTGCCAAGTCCCCTAGTTGTACCGCGAGGCACCGACAATTCCGGGCGGCCACGCTGCGCGATGACCATGCCCGTGAGACGACGCTAGAGGGACCCGTCCGGAGCAAGCAAACCAGCGTGTGGATCGTCCTGTGGACAACTGGGGGACAACCTGTGGATGATTGCGCACAGGACCGGAGGTGCTGGGGACAACCTGTTGACAACCGGTGGAGTGACAGAAATAACCCCAGCTCAGAGGCTGTGTACAAGTTGTGGAAAAAGTTGTGAGCCGCACCGTCGGCGTGTCGCGGAAAACACCATCTTCGGCGTGTCGCGCTGGGTGCGGGCGGTGCGTTTATCCACAGGAGGTGGACAGTTGCGCACTGGTCCGAACGAGCGAAAGCGCCACCCTCCCGGAGCATTCCGGG
>NZ_JBHXCW010000366.1:0-5660 GCF_042725365.1 Lentzea sp. NPDC060358
CCGTGTATAAGAGACAGCTCCTGCGTGTCTGCCGGGCTAGCGCCGCGGGATGCGCCAGGTCTGCGCCGCGCTGCCGTTGCACCACCAGATCTGCAGCTTGGTGAAGTTGTCCGACCAGCCGTTGCGCACGTCCAGGCACTGCCCGGACTTCACGTTCACCAGCGAGCCGCCCTGCACGCGCCACTGCTGGGCCGGTGTGCCGTTGCAGTCCCACAGCTGCACGGGTGTGCCGGGGTCGGTCCAGCCGTTCGTGACGTCCAGGCACCGGCCGAGCGCGCGCAACGACCCGTCCGCGTCGAGCTTCCAGTCCTGCGCGCCGGTGCCGTTGCAGTCGTAGAGCCAGATCGCCGTGCCCGGCCACGTCCTGCCGCCGTCGACGTCGATGCACCGGTTCGCGAGGCCCTGCATCCGGTCCGCCGGTCTCGGCAGCACCCACGCCTGGGCGGCGCTGCCGTTGCAGGTGGCGAGGGACGCCTGCCCGCCTGACGTCAGGCACCGGCCCCCGGCTGTCAGCGCGCCGTTGGACTCGGCCGTCCACCGCTGGTTCGCGCACTCCGCCAGCACGGCCCGGTCGCCCTGCAGGGCGAGGCACTTGCCCAGCGCGCGGATCGTGCCGTCCGGCGCCGCGTGCCAGCGCTGGGCGCCCGTGCCGTTGCAGCTCCACACCCCGACCGGGGTGCCGGCGGCGGAGGCGGCGCTCGCCACGTCCAGGCAGGTGCCGTGGTTGTTGGTCAGCTGGCCGGTGGCGCCGTTCGGGATCCGGAACGCCTGCTGGGTGACGGTGCCGCTCAGCCGCAGGTCCCGCGAGGACGCGCCGACGGAGATCGTGAACGTCCCCGCGGGCACCCGGAACGTGCGTTCGGCGGTGTCCCAGTGCGCGAACGCCCGCCGGTCGACCGTCATCGCCACGCGGGTCGAGGCGCCAGGGTCGAGCGCCACCTTCGCGAAGTCGCGCAGCTGCCGCGGCGGCTCACCCGCCCCGCCCGGATAGGCGACGTAGACCTGCGGCACGGCCGAGCCGCGCCGGGCACCGGTGTTGGTCACGGTCAGCGACACCGTGACCGCCCCGTCGGCCTGGGTGAGGCTCAGGCCGCTGTAGGCGAACGTCGTGTAGCCCAGGCCGTGGCCGAACGGGAACATCGGTGCCACGCCCGTCGCGTCGTGCCATCGGTACCCGACGAACAGGCCCTCGGTGTAGTTGTAGTCGCCGCCCACCCCGGGGTACTGCTCGGGCGTCTGCATCGGGTCGGAGCCCAGGTCGACCGGGAACGTGACCGGGAGCCGCCCGGATGGTTCCGCGGCACCCCACAGCAGGTCGACGAGCGCGGTGCCGTTCTGCTCGCCGGGGTACCAGGCCTGCATCAGCGTCGGCGCCGACGACAGCCACGGCATCGTCACCGGGCCACCGGTCTCCAGCACCACGACCGTCCGCGGGTTGGCCGCCGTGACGGCCCTGACCAGCTCGTTCTGGTTGCCGGGGAGCTCGATGTCGGCGCGGTCGGCGCCCTCGGTCGTGCGGTCGCCGACGACGACCACGGCGACCTGCGCCGCCTGGGCCGCCCGCACCGCCGCCTGGATCTCGGGATCGGCGCCCGCGGGCGGGAACCAGTCGAGGGAGAGGTTCGCGAAGCCCGCCGCCTCGGTGTAGTCGACGACGACCTGGTGCGGCACACCGGCCTGGAGCGGCACGGACGCCCAGCGGGTCTGCGTGCCGTGGTCGCCCCAGTTGTCGACGACCTGGCGGCCGTCGACGTAGAGGCTGCTACCGTCGTCGCTGGTCAGCGCGAACTGGTAGGTGCCGGTCGCGGGCGCGGTCAGCGTGCCGACCCAGCGGGCCGACCAGTTGTCCTCGTTCACGCCCGGCGCGGGGGAGCCGGTCAGCCAGTTGAAGTCGATCACCGAGTCGGTCCGCGACACCACGGGCGTGCCGGACAGGCCGCGGTTGTTGTAGAAGTCCGCGCGCAGGCCCGTGAGCGCTCCCGCCGGGACCGTGAACGGTTCCCGGCGCGCGCCCACGTGGTAGGTGAGGCCGTTGCCGAGGCGGGCGCGCAGGGCGTCCACCGGCTTCACCGTGAAGTCGGGGTACGGGGTCACGCGGGAGCTGCCATCGCCGCCGGTGTGCGCCACGTCCGCGTAGATGCCGGACAGCGCGACCGTCGTCGTGGCGTTGGTGAGGGGCAGCAGCCCGGCGTCGTTCTTGAGCAGCACGGTGCCCGCGGCCGCCTGCCTGCGGGCGAACGCGGCGTGCTCCGCCGGGCTGAACGACGGTGCCGGCCGCGGGTCGAGCGCCCCGATGCGCAGCAGCATCCGCAGCACGCGCCGGGTCCGTTCGTCGAGCACCGACCTGGCGAGCTCACCGGAGCGCACCGCGCCCGGCAGGCCCGCGTAGAAGGTGGAGCCGCCGAACTCCTGGTCGAGGCCGGCGAGCGCCGACCTCACCGTCGAGTGCGTCGCCGGGTAGTCGGAGCCGACCGTGCCGGTGAAACCCCACTGGTCGTTCAGGATGTCGTTGAGCAGCGGGAAGTGCTCGCACGCGTAGGAGTGGCCGACCTGGTTGTAGGCGCACATCGCCGACCACGCGCCGCCCTGCTTCACCGCCATCTCGAACGCGGGCAGGTAGATCTCGCGCAGCGTCCGGTCGTCCACATTGGAACTCGCCGACGTGCGGTCGTTCTCCTGGTTGTTGACGGCGTAGTGCTTCACCTGGGCGGCGACGCCCTGGCCCTGCACGCCCTGGACGAAGCTCGCGCTGAGCTGGCCCGCCAGGTACGGGTCCTCGCCGTAGGTCTCGAAGTTCCGGCCGCCCTGCGGCACCCGCACGATGTTGACCATCGGCGCGTACAGCACGTCGTAGCCGCGTGCCCTGGTCTCCTTGCCCATGAGGACGCCGGCCTGGTTCGTGAGGTCCCGGTCGAAGCTCGCCGCCATCGCGACGGGAGCCGCGAACGCCGTCGCCGGTTGCTCGTCGCGCACCCCCGCCGGGCCGTCGGTGAGGCGCAGAGCCGGGATGCCGAGCCGCGGCACGCCCGCGACGTAGCCGACCTCGTGGTGACCGAGCGGAGCCGAGATCCCCCGCAGGAGGGTGACCTCCTCGTCGACGGTCATCTGCTGCAGCAGTCCGTTCACGCGCTGTTCCGGTGAGACGGGCTGCTGGGCGGTGGCCGTGGTGGTCGCTGTGGCGGTGGAAACCGCGCCGGACAGGAGGATGGCGACTGCCGCGATCTTGAACGAGCGCGCGCTGCGCCCACAGTGGACGGTCATTGTCCCGACTCCCCTCACGATCGGGGGAGAGTTGCGCGCGCACTACTCGCCTGAGTGGATCTCGCACGAATGTAAATGCCTCGAACGTGTAATACCAGCACCCGTACGACTGACTTCTAGAAAAAAAGGAGTACTGGCAGAGACGGGGGATACGTCCATGGCCCGAGTCCTGAACGTGGTCGCGCACCACGACGACGACCTGCTGTTCCTGAGCCCCGCCCTCATGAAGGACCTGCGCGACGGCAACACGGTGCGGACCGTGTTCCTCGTGGCGTCGGACTACCACACGTTCCCGACGTACATGATGGAGCGGGAACTGGGGGTGCGAGAGGCGTACGCGGTGGCGGCCGGCCTCACCGGGCAGTCGTGGCGCTCGCACGCCGTGTCCGCGGGGAACCTGTCCGCGACGCTGTGGACGCTCGGCAACCGCGTCTCGATCCTCGAGAACCGGCTGCCGGACACGTCCACGGCGCCGGAGAACCGGTTGTGGAACCTCTACGCGCGCAACGTCTCGATCACCGGGCGGGCGCTCGACTTCGCCCTGGCCCAGACCGCCGACCGCGGCACGGTGGTCGCCTACCTGCGCGCCGCCATCGCGGACTTCCAGCCGGACGTCATCAGGACCACCGACCCGTCGGCGGACCTCCAGCTGCAGAACACGCCGTCGCTGGGCCTCGAGAACATCTTCTTCCACCGCGACCACGTGGCGGCGGCACGGCTCGTGCAGACCGCGCTGCTGACCCTGTCGCCCGTGCCGCAGGTCATCTACTACCGCGACTACACGATCAGGGGCGAGGCCGGGAACCAGTCGGCCTCGGACACCACGCTCAAGCGCGACACGTTCCGCACCTACGCCGTGCACGACGTGGACGTCTGCCCGAACGGCGGCGTGAACTGCCCGCCGTCCGGCGGCTTCTACGACGACCTGATGAACAAGCAGTACATCGCGGACGCGGCGTGGTTCTCCGACCACGCGATCCCGTTGGCCGAGGACGACCCCGCCAAGCCGTGGCCGGTCATCGGCCAGCACTTCAACCTCCGCAACCGCGGCACGAACCTCGAGCTGGCCGTGCACAACGCGACGACCGCCGACCTCGAACCGATCATCGGCTGGCCGCACAGCGGCAGCGCGAACCAGCGGTGGCGCTTCGAGGCCAACCCGCAGGGCTGGGAGCTCGTCGCGAGCCACTCCGGCAAGTCGTTCGACGTGCCCGAGTCGAGCCAGTCGAGCGGGGTGCAGCTGATCCAGTTCTCCCGCACCGGCGCGCTCAACCAGACCGTGCGGCTGCGCGGCAGCACGGCGTCGGGCTGGCGGCTGCTGTTCGCCCACTCCGGACTCGCCCTCGCCGTGCAGGGCAGCGGGAACGGGGCACCGGTCGTGCAGCAGTCGTTCTCCGGCGCGGCGAACCAGCTCTGGGACCTCGTCGCGGCCTGACCGCCCGCCGCGGTGTGCCAGAGTCTGCGGATGCTCGACATCACGGTGCGAACCGAGAACTCGGAGCGGCACGTCCGCCCGTCCGCCGGGGAGCTGGAGGAGCTCGTCCGGCGCATCGGCGGGGCGGGCGACCGCTTCCTGGTGCTGCAGCGCGTGCCGGACCTGCCCGACGTCTTCGCGCAGGTCTGGCACGAGCACGGCGGCGGCTACGCGGTGGAGCACCGCGGCGCCGCCGGGCACTTCGAGGCGACGGCCGGCGGGCCGGACGAGGTGGCCGCCGCCCTGCTCGGCTGGGCCCGGCGGGAGTCCGGCTGGGACGGCGGGCTGTCCTGGTCGCCGCTGGAGGCGGGCCCGGCCGAGGACGTGCCACCGCTCGACCTCGCCGACGACGAGCGCGCGGAGCTCGAGAACCACGTCCGCGCGGTGCTGGCCGCCGGCTACGCCTCGCGCGCCGGCTTGGCGGAGGCCGCGGAGGAGTACCTCGTGACCGGCGACCGGCGGCCGGTGTCGCGCCACCAGGCGCAGGCGCTGGCCGACCGGCTGTGGCTCGAGCGCGTGGCCGAGCAGGCGTCGTGGCCGCAGGAGACCGACCCCGACCGCCTCACGCGCGCGTTCGCGGCACTGGACGCCGCCGGCATCACCGCGCGGGAGAACTTCACCTGCTGCCGGACCTGCGGGCAGGCCGAGATCGGCGACGAGGCCCGGCCCGGCGCGCGCGGGTTCGTCTACTTCCACACCCAGTGCACGGAGGCCGCCGCGGCCGGGCACGGGCTGACGCTGCTCTACGGCGGGTTCGACGGCTCGGCGGAGACGACCGCGGCCGTCGGGGACGAGGTCGTCGCCGCGCTGCGGGCGCAGGGGCTGCCGGTGCGGTGGAACCGCGACCCCGGCCGGGCGATCACCGTGACGCCGTTGCGGTGGCACCGGCGGCTGGTGGGCTGAGACGCGCGACGGCCCCCGGGAC
>NZ_JBHXCW010000367.1:0-5627 GCF_042725365.1 Lentzea sp. NPDC060358
GGGATCTTGCCCGAGGCGCCGGACATGCGGCCGTCGGTCACCAGGGCGACCTTGAAGCCGCGGTCCATCAGCACGCCCAGCGGGGGCGTCAGCTTGTGCAGCTCCGGCATGCCGTTGGCCTGCGGGCCCTGCTGGCGGACGACGACGACCACGTCGCGGTCGAGCTCGCCCGCCCGGAACGCCTCCTGGAACGCCTCCTGCGTGGTGAACACGCGGGCCGGCGCCTCGACGACGTGGTTCTCCGACGCCACCGCCGACACCTTGATGACCGCGCGGCCGAGGTTGCCCGCCAGCATGCGCAGGCCGCCGTCGGAGGCGAACGGGTCGGTCGCCGGGCGCAGCACATCGGTGTCCAGGGAACGGCCGGGGCCGTCGACCCAGATCAGCTCGCCGTCGGCCAGCATCGGCTCCTGGCGGTAGCGGTCCAGGCCGTGGCCGACGACGGTGTTGACGTCGGCGTGCAGCAGGCCGGAGTCGAGCAGCGTGCCGACGACGAACTGGACGCCGCCCGCCGCCTGGAAGTGGTTGATGTCGGCGCTGCCGTTCGGGTAGACCCGCGCGATCAGCGGCACGACCGACGACAGGTCGGAGAAGTCGTCCCAGCTCAGCTCGATGCCCGCGGCGGCGGCGATGGCCACCAGGTGCATCGTGTGGTTCGTGGAGCCGCCGGTCGCGAGCAGCGCGACGACGCCGTTCACGACGGCCTTCTCGTCGACGATGTGCGCGATGGGCAGGTACCCGTCGCCCTTGGCCATCTCGACGGCGCGGCGGCCGGCGTGCTCGGTCAGGGCGCGGCGCAGGCCCGTGCCGGGCGGCACGAACGAGGCGCCTGGCAGGTGCAGGCCCATGACCTCGACGACCATCTGGTTCGAGTTCGCGGTGCCGTAGAACGTGCAGGTGCCGGGGGAGTGGTACGAGGCGGCCTCGGCCTCCAGCAGGTCGTCGCGCGACGCCTTGCCCTCCGCGTACAGCTGGCGGACGCGGGCCTTCTCCTTGTTCGACAGGCCCGACGCCATCGGGCCCGCGGGCACGAGGATCGACGGCAGGTGGCCGAACGACAGCGCGCCGATCAGCAGGCCGGGCACGATCTTGTCGCACACGCCCAGCAGCACGGCGGCGTCGAACATCTCGTGCGACAGCGCGACGCCGGTCGACATCGCGATGACGTCGCGGCTGAACAGCGACAGCTCCATGCCGTCGCGGCCCTGCGTGATGCCGTCGCACATCGCGGGCACACCGCCCGCGAACTGGGACACGCCGCCGACGGCGCGGACCGCGTCCTTGATCCAGGCCGGGTACTCCTGCAGCGGCTGGTGGGCCGACAGCATGTCGTTGTAGGACGACACGATCGCGACGTTGGACTTGCGCAGCGCGCGCAGGGCCGCCTTGTCGCCGCCGGTGATTCCGGCGAAGCCGTGCGCCAGGTTGCTGCACGCGAAGCCGGACCGGGACGTGCCGTCCTGCGCGGCCGCGGCCACACGTTCGAGGTACACACGGCGGGAGTCCGCGCTGCGGGCGGCAATCCTGCGTGTGACCTCTGTCAGAACGGGGTGCAGTTCGGTCATGGGGGTCTCCGGGTCATCACGGGCCGTGGTGGGGCCCTCACGAGACGACAACGGTGGCGTCCCACGGACGGGCGTGACGCCACACACAGTAAGTCATGGCTGGTCGTAGACACAAAAACGATTCAGTAGCTGGGAGGGATCCAGTTTCGAATGTTGGCGTGTGGTCCTTGTCACATGGCTTGAGATTGGGCAGAGTGCGGGGCACGACCTTGGAACGGAGGTGTCCCATGAACTCCACGGAGATCGTCGAGCTGCGCCGGGTCATCGGTCAGATGCGGCATGCCGTCAGCAACCTGCGCGCCAGGTATGGCGACGTCGCGGCCGTCCAGCGCCTGGCCAACGACGTCGAGCGCATGGACATCGACGCCACCGAACTCGTCGACCTCAGCACCCCGAGGCAGCGGGAAGCGCCTCGGGTGGAACGCGAGGTCGTGGTCGTGCCCGACACGCCCTACGACGAGTCGCTGTGGAAGGACGCGGACGACGAAGGACTCGGTGGCTACCGCAACCGGACCTGATCCGAGCTGATCACACGGCCCCCGCCTGGCGCGGGGGCCGTGCCCGTTTGTCCCGGGCGTTCCTCCACAACGACGTGGACCCCCAGAAAGGTGACCGATGGCGAGGGCACAGATCGCCGCCAGGACACTGCGCACGGACCGGTGGTGGTTGCCGCCGGCGACCACGTTCGTCGGCCTGCTGCTCATCTCGATCTACGCGGCGTTCCGCACGTTCCAGGGGGACTACTACTGGGTCGACCAGTACCACTACCTGACACCGATGTACTCGCCGTGCCTCACCGAGGAGTGCGTCCCGGCGGCATCCCACTTCGGTCAGTGGTTCCCCGCGCTGCCCGGCTTCCTGACCCCGCCGGTGATCATCATCCCGTTCCTGCTGGGCTTCCGGATCACCTGCTACTACTACCGCAAGGCCTACTACCGCGCCGCCTGGCAGTCGCCGCCCGCGTGCGCCGTGGCCGAGCCGCACAGCAAGTACACCGGTGAGACCCGGTTCCCGCTCATCGCGCAGAACCTGCACCGCTACTTCTTCTACGCGGCCTCGATCCTGTTGCTGGTCAACATCTACGACGCGATCTCCGCGTTCAGCACAGGACTCGGTCTCGGCAACATCGTGCTGCTGGTCAACGTGAGCCTGCTCGCCGCCTACACGCTGTCCTGCCACTCGTGCCGCCACATCGCGGGCGGCCGCCTCAAGCACTTCTCCAAGCACCCGGTCCGCTACTGGGCGTGGACGCAGATCTCGAAGCTCAACAACCGGCACATGCAGCTCGCCTGGGCCTCGCTGATCTTCGTCTGCCTCACGGACCTGTACGTCGCGCTGGTCGCCTCGGGAACGATCTCCGACCTCCGCTTCATCAACTAAGGAGTGGTTTTGCCCGAGCTGGAAAGGCACTCGTTCGACGTTCTCGTGATCGGCGCGGGTGGCGCCGGTCTGCGTGCCGCGATCGAGGCCCGTGAGCACGGCCTGCGCACCGCCGTTCTCTGCAAGTCGTTGTTCGGCAAGGCCCACACCGTCATGGCCGAGGGCGGCATCGCCGCCGCCATGGGCAACGCGAACGAGAGCGACAACTGGCAGGTGCACTTCCGCGACACCATGCGCGGCGGCAAGTTCCTCAACAACTGGCGCATGGCCGAGCTGCACGCGCAGGAGGCGCCGCAACGGGTCTGGGAGCTCGAGACCTACGGCGCGCTGTTCGACCGCACCAAGGACGGCCGGATCTCCCAGCGCAACTTCGGCGGCCACGAGTACCCGCGCCTCGCCCACGTCGGCGACCGCACCGGCCTCGAACTGATCCGCACGCTGCAGCAGAAGATCGTGTCGTTGCAGCAGGAGGACTTCAAGGAGTTCGGCGACTACGAGGCACGCCTGCGGGTGTTCCAGGAGTTCACCGTCACCGACCTCGTCAAGGACGGCGAGAAGATCGCGGGCGCGTTCGGCTACTGGCGCGAGTCCGGCCGGTTCGTGCTCTTCGAGGCACCGGCGGTGATCCTCGCGACCGGCGGCATCGGCAAGTCGTTCAAGGTCACCTCGAACTCGTGGGAGTACACCGGTGACGGCCACGCGCTGGCCCTGCGCGCGGGTGCCTCGCTGATCAACATGGAGTTCATCCAGTTCCACCCCACCGGGATGGTCTGGCCGCCGTCGGTGAAGGGCATCCTCGTCACCGAGTCCGTGCGCGGTGACGGCGGCGTGCTGCGCAACTCCGACGGCAAGCGGTTCATGTTCGACTACATCCCCGAGGTCTTCAAGGACAAGTACGCCGACAACGAGGCCGAAGCCGACCGCTGGTACACCGACCAGGCGAGCAACCGGCGTCCCCCGGAGCTGCTGCCCCGCGACGAGGTCGCGCGCGCCATCAACTCCGAGGTGAAGGCGGGCCGCGGGTCACCGCACGGCGGCGTCTTCCTCGACGTGTCGACACGCCTGCCCGCCGAGGAGATCCGGCGCCGGCTGCCGTCCATGCACCACCAGTTCAAGGAACTGGCCGACGTGGACATCACCGCGCAGCCCATGGAGGTCGGCCCGACCTGCCACTACGTGATGGGCGGCGTCGAGGTCGACCCGGACACCGGGTCCTCGTCCGTGCCGGGGCTCTTCGCCGCCGGTGAGGTCTCCGGTGGCATGCACGGCTCGAACCGGCTGGGCGGCAACTCGCTGTCCGACCTGCTCGTGTTCGGCAAGCGCGCGGGCGCGGGCGCCTCGGAGTACGTGCGGGCGATGACCGGCCGTCCCGCGATCGCCGAGGACGTCGTCACCGAGGCGCGCGCGACGGCGCTCGCGCCGTTCCAGCAGGAGGGCGGCGAGAACCCGTACACCCTGCACATGGAGCTGCAGCAGTCCATGAACGACCTCGTCGGCATCATCCGGCGCGCGGGCGAGATGGAAGAGGCGTTGCAGCGCCTGGAGAAGCTCAAGGAACGGGCCCGGTCGCTCACCGTCGAGGGGCACCAGCAGTTCAACCCCGGCTGGCACCTCGCCCTGGACCTGCGCAACATGCTGCTCGTCTCGGAGTGCGTGGCCAAGGCCGCGCTGCTGCGCACCGAGTCGCGCGGCGGCCACACCCGCGACGACCACCCGTCGATGGACGCCGAGTGGCGCCGCAAGCTCCTGGTGTGCACGGCATCGGGCGACGGGGCGGACGTGTCCGAGAAACCGCAGATCCCGATCCGCCACGACCTGCTCGACCTGTTCGAACGCACCGAGCTGGAGAAGTACCTCACCGTCGAGGAGCTGTCATGAGCTACCAAGCCAAGTTCCGGGTCTGGCGCGGTGACGACTCCCACGGCGAGCTCGTGGACTTCACCGTCGAGGTCAACGAGGGCGAGGTCGTCCTCGACATCATCCACCGGCTGCAGGCCACGCAGGCCCCGGACCTCGCGGTGCGGTGGAACTGCAAGGCGGGCAAGTGCGGCTCGTGCTCGGCCGAGATCAACGGGCGCCCGCGCCTGCTGTGCATGACCCGGATGTCGGTCTTCGACGAGTCGGAGACGATCACGGTCACGCCGATGCGGACGTTCCCGATCATCCGCGACCTCGTCACCGACGTGTCCTTCAACTACACCAAGGCGCGCGAGGTGCCGTCATTCGCGCCGCCGAAGGACCTGGCGCCGGGTGAGTACCGGATGCAGCAGGTCGACGTCGAGCGCTCGCAGGAGTTCCGCAAGTGCATCGAGTGCTTCCTGTGCCAGAACACCTGCCACGTGGTGCGTGACCACGAGGAGAACAAGGAGGCGTTCTCCGGGCCCCGGTTCCTCATGCGGGTCGCCGAGCTGGAGATGCACCCGCTCGACACGGCGGACCGCGTCGACCAGGCCCAGGAGCAGCACGGGCTCGGCCTGTGCAACATCACCAAGTGCTGCAGCGAGGTGTGCCCGGAGCACATCCACATCACCGACAACGCGCTCATCCCGATGAAGGAGCGCGTCGCCGACCGCAAGTACGACCCGATCGTCTGGCTGGGCAACAAGCTCTTCAGGCGGTCCTGACGACTCCGCCGGCCACTCCCGCAACGGCGAACGGGGCGCGTCCGAAGTGGACGCGCCC
>NZ_JBHXCW010000368.1:0-5585 GCF_042725365.1 Lentzea sp. NPDC060358
CTCCGAAGAACCACACCCGGTCCACCGCCACCCGCGTTGTGGGCGGGGCAGCGAGCCGACGCGACGGTGAAGCTGTCCGGTCTTTGATCAGCCAGTGGGGTCCAGGGCGGAGCCCGAGCACGAAACAGGCCACCCACCGGTGTGATGCACCACCACAACCCTGCACGTCAACGCACGAGAGATATCCTGGCAACCGTGGAACACATCTTCACAGGACTCCTCGTACTAGTGACGATCGCCGTAATGTGGTTCGCCGGCTACGTCGTCTACCGCCTCTACTCAGACCAGCGATGACGACGGGCACCCCCGGCGCCGCCCCGATCCCCGGCAGCGGCGACGAAGCCATCCGCCTGGCGGAGGAACGCGCGGCGGCCACGCGCGAGCGCAACCTGCCGCAGTTCACCGACATGCCCATCCCGGCGGACACGGCGAACCTGCGCGAGGGCGCCGACCTCAACGACGCCCTCCTGGGCGTCCTCCCGCTGGTCGGCGTGTGGCGAGGCGAGGGCGAGATCGTCTACCCGACGATCGACGGCCCGTTCCGCTTCGGCCAGCAGATCACGTTCGCCCACGACGGACGCCCGTTCCTCGTCTACGAGGCCCGGTCGTGGCTGCTGAACGAGGCCGGCGAGGTGATCCGCCCCGCGGCCAGGGAGCAGGGTTTCTGGCGTCCGCAGCAGGACGACACCATCGAGCTGCTGCTCGCGCACAACACGGGCATCGTCGAGCTGTACTACGGCAAGGTGCGCACGCAGACGTCCTGGGAGTTCGAGACCGACGCGGTCATCCGCACGGCCACGGCCAATGAGGTCAAGGGCGCCCAGCGGCTCTACGGCATCGTCAACAACGGCGACCTCGCCTACGTCGAGGAGCGCGCGATGGTCGGCCAGGAGATGCAGCCGCACGCGTCCGCGCACCTCAAGCGCGTGGTCGGCTGACGCCAGCCGGCCTGCACCGCGCCGGCCGGCACGCCGGCTGAGACCACGGCGGCTGAGACCACGGCCGCTGGGACGACGGCCGCTGGTGCCGCGCTGGCAGGCGCGGCTGGTACGGCTGGCTGGCACGGCACCTGGTCGACAGCACGCCGGCTGGGACCACGCCAGTCAGCACCACGCTGTTGGGGACCATGCTGGTCGGCACGGCGCCCAGTCGGCACAACGCTGGCTGGCACCGCCCCGGTTCGGCTCAGCCCGCCCGCCCGCCCGCTCGGCTCGGCTCGGCTCGGCTCGGCTCGGCTCGGCTCGGCTCGGCTCGGACCACCCTGGCTGACACAGCACCCGGTCAACACCAGGATCTACGCCGCTCGGCGCCCCTCCGAGCACCACTCCGACCCGCCAGCCAGCGCCCCGCCAGCCAACGCCACGTCAGCCACCTTCACCACGTCAGCCACCTTCACCGCGCCAGCCACCTCCGCCGCGCGGATCGTTCAACAATCCGGCAAGCCCTTCGTGGGATTGTTGAACGATCCTCCCAGCAGATTGTTCAACAATCCCACGATTCCCCGTAGCATAGGTGGCATGCTCCTGCGGCGCTGCGGAACCGACGCCCTCCTCGTCGAGGTCGACTCACTGACGGAGGTCGCGGCCGTCCGCGCGGCCCTCCAAGACCTCGACGGCATCGAGGAGCTGGTCCCCGCCGCGCGAACGGTGCTGGTCAAGGGCGAGCTCCAGCAGGTCAGGAGGGCCCTCGAGGGTATCGACCTGACCAGGGCGCCGGCCACGCACCCGCGCGAGATGACCATCCCGGTCACCTACGACGGCCCGGACCTGGCCCTGGTCGCCGAGACGGCGGGCATCACGGAGGACGAGGTCGTCAGCCTCCACACCGGCGCCACCTACGAGGTCGCGTTCTGCGGCTTCGCCCCCGGCTTCGGCTACCTCACCGGCCTGCCGCAGAACCTCCAGCAGCCGAGACTCGACTCACCGCGCACCAAGGTCCCGCAGGGCTCGGTCGGCATCGCGGGAGAGTTCACCGCCGCCTACCCCAGAGCCACCCCGGGCGGCTGGCGCCTCATCGGACGCACGGAGATCACCCTGTTCGACCCCAAGGCCGAGACACCCGCACTGCTGCAGCCCGGCGACCAGGTCAGGTTCGTGACCGCATGAACAAGAGCATGAACACCAGCACCAGCCCGAACCGCACCGTCACCATCCTCACCACCGGCCCCCAGGCGCTCATCCAGGACCTGGGCCGCCCGGGCAACGCCCACCTCGGCGTGCCACCGTCCGGCGCGGTCGACCCGCGCTCGCTCACCCTGGCCAACCGGCTCGTCGGCAACGACGAGACCGCGGCCGGCCTGGAGCTCCTGCTGGGCGGCCTGACCCTCACCGCCGGCACGAGCTGCACGATCGCCGTCACCGGGCCGCCCACCGAGGTCCGGGTCGACGGCAGGCTCGCCGACTCGCACCACCCGGTCCACCTCGAACCGGGCCAGACCCTCGCGATCGGCACGCCGGCCACCGGCCTGCGCACCTACCTGGCGCTGTCCGGCGGCATCGACGTCGAGGAGGAGCTCGGCAGCCGCTCCACCGACCTGCTCTCCGGAATCGGTCCAGACCCGTTGCGGGACAACGACGTCCTGCGCCTCGGCACGCCGGGAACGCCCCGGGGCGCCGACGTCGTCCCGCCGCACCACGCCCCGGAGACCCTGGTCGTCCCGATCCTGCTCGGCCCGCGCGACGACTGGTTCGAGGACGCGGAAACCCAGCTGCGCCAAGGGTCCTGGACGGTCTCGGACCGCAGCAACCGGGTCGGCACGCGCCTGCACGGCACCAAGCTGAACCGTCGTGACGGGGAGATCCCCAGCGAGGGCATGGTCACCGGTGCGGTCCAGGTGCCGCCGGACGGCCAGCCCGTGGTGTTCCTCAACGACCACCCGACGACCGGCGGCTATCCGGTGATCGGCGTCGTCGACCGCGACCACCTGCGGTTTCTGGGACAGGCTCGGCCGGGCACGCGGATCGGGTTCCGGCCCGCCGACTGAGCCGCACGGCCGTTGACGCGTGTGGTCCAGACCACATACCGTTGTCGTCAGGCCGCCGCGGAACCTCTACCAACCTGGAGTTCCGCATGCGCCGAATCCCCGCACTGCTGGCCGTCCTGGTCACCGCGCTGGCACTGGCGGCCCCCGCCCAGGCCGCCACCGGCATCACCGCGACCTTCTCCCGCACCGGCACCAGCGGCAAGTTCGTGGTCGCCAACACGAGCGCCGCGGCGCTCACCGGGTGGTCGCTCAAGTTCGACCTGCCCGCCGGCGTCACCGCCACCAACCCGCAGAACGCGACCATCACCCAGAACGGCACGCGGGTGACGCTCACCCCGGCGTTCTACATCAACACCATCCCGGCGGGTCGCGACACCGAGCCGTACAGCCCTGCGTTCACGCTGAGCGCCGCGGCCGACCCGACCACCTGCACGATCAACACCATGGCCTGCGACGGCAGCGGTGACCCCGCACCGGCACCGACCGGGCTGACGGCCGACTACTCGGTCGCGAGCGGCACGGCGAAGTTCGTCGTGCGCAACCACGGCACCACCGCGGTCACCGACTGGTCCATCACCTTCACGCTCCCCAACGGCGTGACGGTCGGCAACAGCCAGAACAGCACCGTCACGCAGAACGGCAACCAGGTCACCGTCACGCCGGTCCACTACAACAAGACCATCAACGCGGGTGCGAGCACCGAGCCGTACAGCCCAGCGTTCTCCATCAGCTCCAACGCAGACCCCGTGACGTGCCGGATCAACAATGCGAACTGTGACGGCAGTGCCGACACCCCGCCCGGCGCCCCGACAGGCCTGACGTCACCGGCCAGGACCACGCGCACGGTCTCCCTGCGGTGGAACGCCGCCACGCCCGGCTCACTCCCGATCACGGGCTACGACATCTACAACGGCACGGGTCTCGCCGCGAGCTCCGCCACGATGTCCACGACCATCACCGGCCTGACCCCGAACACCGCGTACTCGTTCACGGTGCGCGCCAAGGACTCCAAGGGCGTGCAAGGCCCGGCGAGCACGGCCGTCGCCGTCACCACCAACAACCCGGCCGACGACACCACCCCGCCCACGGCACCGGCGAACCTGCGCGCCACGGCCAAGGACGCGGGCAGCATCACGCTGGCGTGGAACGCGTCCACCGACAACAGGGGAGTCGCGAACTACGACGTCTACCTCGGTTCGACGGTGAAGCAGACGGTCAGCGGCACCACGGCCACGGTGACCGGCCTCGCGCCGTCGACCAGCTACACCTTCACCGTCCGGGCACGGGACCTCTACGACAACCTCTCGGCTCCGAGCAGTGCACTCACCGAGCGCACCAACGACATCGTCAGCGGCTACGCGCGCGTCGGGTACTTCGTGCAGTGGGGCATCTACGGGCGCCAGTACTTCGTGAAGGACATGGACGCCGCGAAGATGACGCACGTCAACTACGCGTTCGGCAACATCGACCCGGTCAACCTGACGTGCCTGCACGGCGTCACCAAGGGCACGAGCCCCAACCCCCAGGACCCGAACCAGGGTGACGGCGCGGGCGACGCCGAGGCCGACTACAGCAGGCCGATGGGCGCGGCGCAGTCCGTCGACGGGGTGGCGGACAGCGGCTGGGAACCGTTGCGCGGCAACTACAACCAGCTCCGCAAGCTCAAGGCGAAGTTCCCGCACCTCAAGGTGCTGATCTCGCTCGGCGGCTGGACGTACTCGAAGTACTTCTCCGACGTCGCGGCGACCGACGCGGCGCGCAAGAAGTTCGTGTCGTCGTGCCTCGACGTCTACATCAAGGGCAACCTGCCGGTCTACAACGGCGCGGGTGGTCCCGGCAGCGCGGCGGGCATCTTCGACGGCATCGACCTCGACTGGGAGTGGCCGGGCGCCGAAGGCCACGCGGGCAACCACTTCGGGCCGCAGGACAAGGTGAACAACTCGCTGCTGATCGAGGAGTTCCGCCGCCAGCTCGACGCGCTGGGCGCCACGACCGGCAAGCGCTACCAGATCACCGCGTTCACCCCGGCCGACCCGGCCAAGATCGCGGCGGGCTGGGAACTCGGGCGGGTGGCGCAGTCGATGGACGTCTTCAACGTCCAGGGCTACGACTTCCACGGCTCGGGCAGCGACAACTCGTGGGAGCCGAACCGCACCGGTCACCAGGGCAACCTGTACCCGGACCCGGACGACCCGTACGCGACGAAGTTCAGCGTCGAGAACACCGTGCAGACCTACCTCGACGCCGGCGTGCCGTCCCGCAAGATCACGCTCGGCCTCGCGTTCTACGGCCGCGGCTGGCAGAACGTGGCCAGCGGCGGCAAGAACGGCGAGTGGCAGACGGCCGGCGGCGCGGCGCCGGGCCAGTTCCCGGAGGAGGCGGGCACGCGCGGGTACGCCAACCTCGTCGCGTCCGTGCCGAACTGCACGGTCTTCCACGACGAGGTGGCCGTGGCGGCGTCCTGCTACACCGGCACCCAGTGGTGGACCTTCGACGACGCCTGGTCGATCCAGCGCAAGACGGCGTGGCTCAAGTCGAAGAACCTGCTGGGCGCGATGTTCTGGGAGATGTCCGGCGACCGCGGCCCGCTGATGGCCGCGGT
>NZ_JBHXCW010000369.1:0-5562 GCF_042725365.1 Lentzea sp. NPDC060358
CTCCCGCGCCGTGCCACGCCCCGGCCGGGTCAGACGACGGTGTTGTCCACGAAGCACCAGCGCCAGTTCTCACCCGGCTCGAACGAGCGGATGACCGGGTGGCCCTCGTCGGCGAAGTGCTTCGAGGCGTGCTTGGCGGGCGAGGAGTCGCAGCAGCCGACCTTGCCGCAGCCCAGGCACAGCCGCAGGTGCACCCACCTGCCGCCGGCGGCCAGGCAGTCCTCGCAACCCTCCGTGGTGCTGGGAGCGGGGTCGGGCCCCAGCTCGGCGACGTGCTCGCAGGTAGTCGTGGTCACGGCCAGACGGTACATCCATTGCGACCATCGGCCAGTCCGGGTGTTTGACTGGGCACATGACGACTGCCGGTCGCGTCGCGCGGCCTTCGATCCTCACGGTGGACGACGACCCCGCCGTCTCGCGCGCGGTGGCGCGCGACCTGCGCCGCGAGTACGGCGAGCACTACCGGATCGTGCGGGCGGAGTCCGGGCCCCAGGCCCTCGAGGCGCTGCACGAGATCAAGCTGCGCGGCGAGGAGGTCGCGGCGCTGCTCGCCGACTACCGGATGCCGCAGATGAGCGGCATCGAGTTCCTCGAGCAGGCCATGGACGTGTTCCCCCAGGCGCGCCGGGTGCTGCTCACCGCCTACGCCGACACCGACGCCGCGATCCGCGCGATCAACGTCGTCGACCTCGACCACTACCTGCTCAAGCCGTGGGACCCGCCGGAGGAGAACCTCTACCCGGTGCTCGACGAGCAGCTGCGGGCGTGGGCCGTGAGCGACCGGCAGCCGCCGCAGCGCGTGCGGGTGGTGGGGCACCGCTGGTCGCCGCGCTCCTACGAGGTGCGCGACTTCCTGGCGCGCAACAACGTCCCGTTCCGCTGGCACGCGCTGGAGGAGCCGGAGGCGCGCTGCCTGCTCACCGCGGCGCACCAGGACGGCGCGACGCTGCCCGTCGTCGTGACGGCCGGTGGCAAGGCCCTGGTGGACCCGTCCGACTCGGAGCTCGCCGCCGAGGTGGGCCTGAGCACCCAGCCGTCCGCGGAGTTCTACGACCTGATCGTCGTGGGCGGCGGACCGGCGGGCCTCGGCGCCGCGGTGTACGGCGGGTCGGAGGGGCTGCGGACCGTCCTCGTGGAACGGATCGCGACCGGCGGTCAGGCCGGCACCAGCAGCCGCATCGAGAACTACCTGGGCTTCCCCGACGGCGTGTCCGGCGGCCAGCTCACCGAACGCGCCCGCCGGCAGGCCGTCAAGTTCGGCGTCGAGCTGCTCACCACGCGCGACGTCGTGGCACTGGAACGCCGGGGCTCGGCGCGGATCGTGCGGTTCGGCGACGGCACCGAGCTCGCCGCCCACACGGTCATCCTCGCCACCGGCGTCTCGTACCGGCTGCTCGACGCGCCCGGGCTGGGCGAACTGACCGGCCGGGGCGTGTTCTACGGCGCTTCGACCACCGAGGGCCCGAACTGCGCGGGCCAGGACGTCTACCTCGTCGGCGGCGCGAACTCCGCCGGGCAGGCGGCCGTGTACTTCTCCGCGCACGCGCGGAAGGTCGTGATCCTGGTGCGCGGCGACTCGCTGGAGCAGTCGATGTCGCGGTACCTCGTCGACCAGCTCGCGGCGATCCCGAACGTCGAGGTCCGCACCGGCACCGAGGTGTGCGGTGGCACCGGCACCGACCACCTGGAGACGCTGACGCTGCTGGACAACAAGACCGGCGAGAAGACGACCGTCGAGGCGAGCTGGCTGTTCGCGTTCATCGGCGCCGCCCCGCGCACCGACTGGCTCGACGGCACCCTGGAACGCGACGACCGCGGCTTCCTGCTCGCCGGTCCCGACCTCGGCGGCACGCCGCCCGGCTGGGACCTCGACCGGGTGCCGTACCACCTGGAGACGAACGTGCCCGGCGTGTTCGTGGCGGGCGACGTCCGCGCGGAGTCGGTCAAGCGCGTCGCGTCCGCCGTCGGCGAGGGCGCGATGGCGGTCACCCTGGTCCACCGCTACCTGGCGAGGTCCTGATGCAGAGGCTCACCGCCGCCGAACTGCGCGGCCTGTTCCTGTTCGAGGAGCTCGACGACGCGCAGCTCGACTGGCTGGCCGCGCACGGCCACGTCGAGACCCGCAGCGCGGGCACCCCCGTGCTCACCGAGGGCGAGCCGGCGACGTGCTTCTTCCTGCTGCTGGAGGGCACGGTGGCGCTGTGCCGCACCATCGGCGGCCAGCGCGTCGAGGTGAGCCGCAGCAGCCTGCGCGGCTCGTACTTCGGCGCCACCCAGGCGTACCTGGAGCTCGACCAGGCGGCCTACCAGATGACCGTCGAGTCGGTCACCGACACGGCGATGCTGCAGTTCGACGCCGACGAGTTCGGCCCGATGGTGCGCGCGTGGTTCCCGATGGCGATGCACCTGCTGGAGGGCCTGTTCTGGGGCATGCGCAACACCCAGGCGACGGTCGGCCAGCACGAACGGCTCACCGCGCTCGGCGCCCTGTCCGCGGGCCTCACCCACGAGCTCAACAACCCGGCCGCGGCCGCCGTGCGCGCGACCGCGGCGCTGCGCGAACGGGTCGCGGGCATGCGGCACAAGCTCGCCATGCTCGCCGGGGGGTCGATCGACCCTGCCGAGCTGCCGGCGCTCGTGAAGCTGCAGGAGAAGGCGGTCGAACGGGTCGCCAAGGCGCCGAAGCGCAGCCCGCTGGAGGCGAGCGACGCCGAGGACGAGGTCGCCGACTGGCTCGACGAGCACGACATCACCGGTGGCTGGGACGTGGCACCGGTGCTGGTCGCCGCCGGGCTCGACGTCGAGTGGCTGGAGAACTCGCTCACGGCGTGCCCCGCCGCCATGACCGGGTCCGCCGTGCACTGGCTGCGGTACACGGTCGAGACCGAGATGCTGATGAACGAGATCGAGGACGCGACCACCAGGGTCTCGACCCTCGTCGGCGCCGCCAAGCAGTACTCGCAGATGGACCGCGCGCCGTTCCAGGTGGTCGACGTGCACGAGCTGCTCGACTCGACCCTGGTCATGTTCGGCGGGAAGCTCTCGGACGTCCGGGTGGTGAAGGACTACGACCGCGCGCTCCCCCACGTCCCCGCCTTCGCCGGAGAGCTCAACCAGGTGTGGACGAACATGATCGACAACGCCCTGGGCGCGATGGGCGGGTCGGGGACGCTGACCGTGCGGACCTTCGGCGAGGACCGGCACCTGGTCGTGGAGATCGGCGACACGGGCCCCGGCATCCCGGCGGAGGTGCAGGGCCGGATCTTCGAGCCGTTCTTCACCACCAAGCCGGTCGGCGAGGGCACCGGGCTCGGCCTGGAGATCTCGTGGCGGATCGTCGTCAACAAGCACCACGGCGCGATCCGGGTGGAGTCGGCGCCGGGCGACACCCGGTTCCAGGTCGTGCTGCCCCTGGACGCCGTCCCCGCGCAGGGCGGCGCGCCGGGGGTGTGAGCGCCGATCAGGTGCCGGGGGCCGCGTCGAGTTCGGCGACCAGGGCGCGCACCCGCCGTTCGATCTCGTCGCGGATCGGCCGGATCTGCTCGACGCCCCGGCCCGCCGGGTCCTCCAGCGCCCAGTCCAGGTAGCGCTTGCCGGGCAAGACCGGGCAGGCGTCGCCGCACCCCATCGTGATCACCACGTCCGAGGTGCGCACCACCTCGGTGGTGAGCACCTTCGGGAACTCGCGGGAGAGGTCGATCCCGGCTTCCGCCATCGCGCTCACGACGTGCGGGTTGACCGCGTCCGCCGGGGCCGACCCGGCGGAGCGCACCTCGACGCGGTCCCCGGCGAGGTGGGTGAGGAAGGCGGCGGCCATCTGGGAACGGCCGGCGTTGTGCACGCAGACGAACAGCACGGACGGCTTCACGACACCGGCTCCAGGGTCTTGCCCGCGGCGGTGTGCAGGAACCCGGCGAGCCGGTCGAGCGTGGCGGGCAGCGCCCGGTAGTAGACCCACGTGCCGCGGCGTTCGCAGTTCACGAGCCCGGCCTGCCGCAGCAGCTTGAGGTGGTGCGAGATCGTCGGCTGCGCGAGGTCGAAGGCCGGCGTCAGCTCGCAGACGCAGACCTCGCCGCCCTCGCGGGACGCGATCATCGAGAGCAGCCGCAGCCGCACCGGGTCGCCCAGCGCCTTGAACACCGAGGCCAGCTCGGCCGCGCGGGCGGGGTCGAGCGGCGCGGCCGCCGCGGTCCGGCAGCCGCCCGGCCGTTCCTGGTTCGCCATCCCCCTATCTTGACGTTCTTCGAATCAGGGGGCAAGAAATCAGTCGGCGAGGTGGATCCCCAGGTCGGTGCGCCCCGGCGCCAGGTCCTCCCGCAACGCGCGGGTGCCCGCGTACTCGCCGTCGCGCAGGCGCCGGAACAGCCGCGGGCGCTCGCCCGCGAGTCCGCCGATCCTGGCCGCCAGCCGTTCGGCCTCCCGCCCGGCCCCCCGCGGGTCCAGCGAGTCGGCATCGTGGACCACGTGCAGGTCCAGCGTCTCGATCCCCACGTACCAGAGCACGCCGTGGGTGATCGGGAAGAGCAGCGAGTCGAGGTCGCCTGCGATGCCGCGCGGGCCGAGGGAAGCCTCGTCCTCGCCCACGGTGACCACGACCAGCGCCTTGCGCCCCACGAGGCCGCCGTCGCCGAACCGGCGGGGCACGCCGAGCTCGGGATCGGCGTCGCCGTGGGCGAACCCGGTGGTGAGGACGCGGTCGAACCAGCCCTTCAGGATCGCCGGCGGCCCGTACCACCACAGCGGGAACTGCAGGACGAGCAGTTCGGCCGCCGCCAGCCTGGCCTGCTCCTCGCGGACGTCGGCGGGCAGCAGGCCGGCGGCGTAGGCCTCCCCTGCCAGCTCCGCGATGCCGGTGCGGCTGTCCGCCCGGTCGCCCAGGTCGCGGGCGGACAGCACGGGGTCGAAGCCCTGTGCGTAGAGGTCCGAGACCACCACCTCGCACCGCTGCGAGAGGGCCTTGGTCCCCGCCCGCAGGAGGTGGTCGTTCAGCGAGTCGCGGCGGGGGTGCGCGTACACCCACAGAGCGGTGTCCGGCTTCGGTGGATGGACGATGGTCATGCGTCACCTCGGTCTGTCGGCGTCCTGGCGCTCCCCAGTCAAGCCGCCGCCCGCGGGACGCGGAATGGGTGATCGTCTCGCCGGCCTGTGCGTGCGTTCACGAGAGAGCCGTGGATCACCACCGCGGGTGGTTGGGCGCCGGACCGCCGGGGTAGCCGGTCCGGGCAGGGAAATCGAGACACACCAGGAGGGTGACGTGATCGGGTTCATCGTCGCCGGACTGATCATCGGCGCGCTCGCCCGACTGATCAAGCCCGGCAAGCAGAACCTCGGCATCGTGGCGACGCTGCTGTTGGGGCTGGTCGGCTCCGTCATCGGCGGCACCATCGCGAACCTGCTCGGCACCGGCGACATCTTCGAGCTCAACGTGCTGGGCTTCATCATCGCCGTGATCGCCTCCGTGCTGCTCATCGGCACCGCGGAAGCCATCGCCGGCCGCAACCGCACCGGCGTGCGGTAACACCGGACCGCAGCGAGGAGGACCCGCGCCCCGGTGGTGGGCGC
>NZ_JBHXCW010000370.1:0-5501 GCF_042725365.1 Lentzea sp. NPDC060358
GCACCCGGACCGCTCCGGTCACGGCACGAGCAGCAGCTTGCCGGTCGTGCGGCGCGACTGCAGGTCCGTGTGCGCCTGCGCCGCCTCCGCCAGCGCGTAGCGGCCGCCGATCCGGATGTTCAGCGTCCCGGACTCGATGGCGGAGAACAGGTCGGACGCGCGCCACTCGAACTCCGCGCGGTCCAGCAGGTACGAGCCGGTCGACGGGCGCGTCAGGAACACCGACCCCGCCGCGTTCAGGCGCTGCGGGTCGACGGGCGGCACCGGGCCGGACGACGCGCCGAACAGGGCCAGCAGGCCGCGCGGCTTCAGCGAGGCGAGCGACTGGTCGAACGTGTCGCGGCCCACGCCGTCGTACACGACGTCGACCTTGTCGATCTGCGCCGCGAAGTCGCCGTAGCGCAGCACCTCGTCGGCGCCGGCCTCGCGGGCGAGTGCCTCCTTCTCGTCGGTCGACACCGTCCCGATGACGTGCGCGCCGAGCGACTTCGCCCACTGGGTCAGCAGGAGCCCGACGCCGCCGGCCGCCGCGTGCACGAGAACCCGGTCGCCCTCCTTCACGGCGTACGTCGAGCGGACCAGGTAGTGCGCGGTGATGCCCTGCAGCAACGAGGCCGCGGCCTGTTCCACGTCCAGCCCACCGGGCACGCGGACGGCGGCCGACGCCGGGACCACCACCTCCGAGGCGTAGCTGCCCAGCACGGACATCCACGCCACCCGGTCGCCCACGGCGAAGTCGGGGGAGTTCGACGCGACGACCTCGCCCGCGCCCTCCAGGCCGAGGGTGGTCGGCAGGGGGATCTGGTAGGCGCCGCTGCGCTGGTAGGTGTCGATGTAGTTCACCCCGGCCGCGCCCGTGCGGACCAGCAGCTCACCCTCACCCGGCTCGAGCGCGGGAACGTCCGAGTGCTCCAGCACCTCCGGGCCACCGGTCGACCGCACCACCACTGCCTTGGGCATCTGTCCTCCTTGATCGGCTCAACCGGGGACAACTCCGGTGAACGACCCGATGTTCCCCCTCGGCGCCCGTACGGGCAAAAGAGCGCCCGGACCCTGGTATGACCGGTCCATGCGAAAAACAACCCTGCTGCTGATCGCATTTCTCCTCATGGGAGCGCTTCCATCCCACGCCGTCTCCGCCAAGAAGGGCGTGAACGCGGCCGACGACCCCGGTCCGGCCGGAGCCGCCATGTCCGCGTTGGACGCCCGCTGGTACTACACCTGGGCCTCCGACCGGAGGGGGATCCAGAGCACCGCCGAGTTCGTGCCCATGATCTGGGGCGCGAACAGCGTCACGGACACCGAGCTGAACAACGCCAAGGCCAACGGCCGCCAGCTGCTGGGGTTCAACGAACCCGACATGGCGGGTCAGGCCAACATGACCGTCGAACGCGCCCTCGACCTGTGGCCCCGCCTGCAGAGCACCGGGCTGCGGCTCGGCGCGCCGTCGGTCGCCTACGGCGGTGACGTCGCGGGCGGCTGGCTCGACCGGTTCATGGCGGGCGCGGCGGCGCGCAACCTGCGCGTCGACTTCATCCCGATCCACTGGTACGGCCAGGACTTCTCGAGCGCCGCGACCGGACATCTCGAGGGCTACCTGCGCAACGTCCACAACCGCTACAAGAAACCGATCTGGCTCACCGAGTACGCGCTGATCGACTGGCGCTCGGGCCGCGCGGTCTACCCGAGCGAGTCGCAGCAGAACGCGTTCATCACCGCGTCCACCCGGATGCTCGACGGACTGTCCTTCGTGGAGCGGTACTCCTGGTTCACCCTGTCCACCAGGACGAGTCCGACCGGGCTTTCCACGGGCACGAGCCTGACGCCGGCCGGCCGGACCTACCGGGCGGCGTAGCGGAACGCGGCCCGGTCCCGCCACCGGGCCACACCGGTCAGTCCTCGCCGAGCGCCACCCGCCGGGCGAGGCCGAGGGGCAGCGAGCCCGACCCCGCGATCCGGTCGTGGAAGTCGCGCAGCGAGCCCAGCCCCGCGGCCAGGTACTCGTCGCGGATGAGGTCGATCTCCAGCGCACCGGTCAGGTACGACGGCGCCTGGGTCGGCCACGCGCAGTACCTGTTCACCTCGCCCGCCGCGGTGCCCGGCGTCAACGCGGTGCGCGCCAGCATGAACGCCTCGGCCTCCGGCGGCGTCATGTCGCCGCAGTGCAGCGCCGTGTCGACGATCATGCGCGCCGCCCGGAACAGCCGCGCCTCGACGTGGCTCATCACCGCCGCCTGCGTCGTGTAGTAGCCGACCGACCTGAGCAGCTTCTCCGAGTACAGCGCCCAGCCCTCGGAGAAGTACGGCGTGCGGAACACCTTGCGCAGCGGGTGCGCCGAGCCCTGCGCCGCCACCCAGGCCGAGTGCCAGTGGTGGCCGGGGTAGGCCTCGTGCACCGAGATCGTCGGCAGCTGCGACCGCGAGTTGGTGCGCAGCCGGTGCGTGATCTGCTCGTCGGTGGCGCCGTCCGGGGTGAACGGCACGAAGAAGTAGCCGGTCCGCTTCGGCGTCAGCGGCGGCGGCCCGGCGTAGCTCGCGACGGCCAGCACCGCGCGGTGGAACGGCGGCGACGGCACCACGCGGCACTCCTCGCCGTCGGGCAGCGTCACGAGCGAGTGCTCGACCAGCGCCGCACGGGCCCGCGCGGTCTCGGCCTCGTACTCCGCGCGCATCGCCTCCAGCGTCGGCGGGTGGTCGTCCTGCAGCCCGCTCATCACCGCCCGCCAGTCCGCGGTGCCCGCGAGCTCGGCCAGCTCGGCCTCGAGCGAGGCGTAGGCGTCCTGGCCGCGCTGGTGCAGCTCCGGGGCGCCGTAGCCGAGCAGTTCCTTGTCCTGCAACAGGGTCGAGTAGAGCTTCTCGCCCATCCGCCAGTCGCCGGTGGCCCGCACGCCCAGGTCCTCGAGGAACACCGCGTACCGGTCGAACGCCTCGGCCGCGGGCACGGCGGCCTCCACGAGCTTCGCCCGCAGCTCGGGCGAGGACACCTCGAGCGGCAGCGAGTCCAGCAGGAACGACCGGCCCGTCCGCGCCTGGCCGAGCGCCCGCCGCACGACCAGCGGCGACGCGAGCGACGGGTCGAGGTTCGCCTCGGCGGCGGCGAGGACCGCGGGCACCTCCCGCAGCTTCGCGACGGAGGCGTCGACGAGCCCGGCCTCGGGCAGCAACCCGTGCAGGAACGGCCCGAGCAGGCCGAAGAAGACCACGCCGGAGTACTCGTTCGGGTCGCGCCGCCAGCCGGGCCACGTGTCCAGCGCCAGCGAGCCGCGCAGCACGGACAGCGCGAGGTCGCGGTCCACCGACCTCGGCAACGGCTCCAGCCGCGCGACCCACTCGCTCCTCTCCCTGGCCACCTGCTCGAACGCCGCGGCGGAGTGGTCGCCGAACGTCGAGCAGTGCTCGAGCGAGCCGAGCTGGGCGGCGTGGGCGGGGTGGTGGTCGAAGTACCACGAGAGGAACGACGTGATCGTGTCGGTGGTCACCCGACTGAAGCTACCCGCTGGTTTTACAGTGTGGGGGTGTCTGATCAAAGCGCGCAGAAGCGCATCGCCGAGTTCGTGAAGGCCCACGGCAAGCCGGGCACCGCGGTCAAGGCCGTCGTGGAGCCGATCGGCCGCTCCGGCGCGCGCATCGTGCTGGTCGGCGCCGACGGTGCGATGGGCGACGTGATGACCAAGGACGTCGAGTCGGCCACGCAGGCGGTCGAGGCCGCGGACAGCGTCGAGGCCGCGGAGTGGGACCGCGAGACCACCGCGGCCGCCAAGATCGGCCCCGCCCACCGCCGCAAGATGGCCAAGATGCAGTCATGAAGGTCGTGCTCGCGTCCTGCGCCGCTCTGCCGGAGGGCGACGGCGACGACGACGCGCTGGTCGAGGCGCTGAGGTCCGACGGCGTCGACGTGACGTGGCAGCCCTGGGGCACCGATGTGCACGCCGACCTGGTGGTGCTGCGCGCGACCTGGGACTACACCGAGCGCCTCGACGAGTTCCTGGCGTGGTGCGACCGCGTGCCGGCGCTCGCGAACCCGGTGTCCGTGGTGCGCTGGAACACCGACAAGTCCTACCTGGTCGAGCTGGCCGGCCGCGGCGTTCCCGTCGTGCCGACCGCCGTCGTGGAGCCGGGGGAGGAGCCCTCGTTCCCGGACGGCGAGTTCGTGGTGAAGCCGGCGATCGGCGCGGGCTCGCGCGGCGCCGCGCGGTTCACCGACCACGCGGCGGCCCGCGCGCACTTCGAAGCCCTTGGCGTGAAAGCACTCGTGCAGCCGTACCAGTCCAGTGTGGACGCCCACGGCGAGACGGCGCTGGTGTTCTTCGCGGGCGAGTACTCCCACTCGTTCCACAAGGGACCGATGCTGACGCGGGACCTCGCCGAGTCGGAGTCCGGCCTGTACCTGGAGGAGAAGCTGCGCGGCATCGAGCCGGCCGCGGCGCAGGTCGCGCTCGCCGAACAGGTGCTCGACGGGGCGGCTGAGCTGCTGTCGTTGCGCCGCAACGACTTCCTGTACGCGCGGGTGGACGTCGTGGAGGGGCCCGGTGGCGAGCCGCTGCTGCTGGAGCTGGAGCTGACCGAGCCGTCGCTCGGGTTCAAGCACACCGGTCCGGAGTCCGCCGCCCGGCTGAGCGCGGCCATCCGGGGCAGGCGGTAACGCGCCTGCCCGGCGACGCGACGGCGTGCGGCGAGTCGCGTGTGCGGCCGTTGCGAAGTGGAGCGTCGTGGTGCGGTTGATCGGAAAGTTCCTCGCCCAGTGGGTCGCGGCCGGGTTCCTGTCGTTCCCCGCCGTGTACCTGTGGGTCCTGCAGAACGACCCCGGGCGGGCGGCGGGCAACGGCCTGCTGCTCGTCGGCGCCGGTGTGGCACCGGTCGCGGCCACGTGGGTCGTGCTGCGCCACCAGCGGGTCCGGCCGGGCTTCTGGCAGGCTACCGCGCGGGTGGTCGTGCTGCTGGTGCTGTCGGGCGTGGTGACGTGGTTCGCCCTGGATCCCCTGCGCGTCGGCGTCCTCGACGCGGACCCGGTCCGGATCGCCGTGGTCCTGGTCTTCCTGCAGGCGTGGATCGTCGGCTCGCGGCTGCTGGGCCGGGCGCTCGGCGCTCCCGCTCCGGCGCGCCGGGCCGGTGGTGTGCTCTGGCGGGGCGGACCGGTCCGGCCGGCGCGCGGCGAGGTGTGGTCCGCGCTGGTGCCGTTCGAGGAGGGGACCTACGACGAGGACGGGCCGCGGGCCAAGGACCGGCCGTGCGTGGTGGTGAGCTCGTTCACGCGGCACGCGTACGTCCTCAAGGTCACCAGCGTCGACCAGGGGACCCGCCCCGGCTACCTGGCGCTGCCCGCCGGCTGGCACCCGTGGTCGGAGAAGGCGAGCTGGATCAAGCTCGAGCCGCTGGTCAAGGTGTCCCACCTCGACTTCAGGCAGAAGATCTGCGACGCGCCGGCGCGGGCGTGGTCCACGATCGAGGACACCTACCCGGCGAACGCCACGGCCCAGCGGCTGTCTCTTATAGACATCTCC
>NZ_JBHXCW010000371.1:0-5494 GCF_042725365.1 Lentzea sp. NPDC060358
GGCTCTGGGCAGAGCGGGGGCCTCGTCGTGTTCAGCAGCGGGAGCTTGTCGGAGCATCCACTGCCGAAGCATCAGGGCAGCAGCAGGCCGTTCTGACCCGCGCGCGCCGTCTCGAAGCGAGCGGAGACGTCCTCCCAGTTGACGACGTTCCACAGCGCCGAGATGTAGTCGGCCTTCAGGTTGCGGTACTGCAGGTAGTACGCGTGCTCCCAGATGTCGAACGCGAGCAGCGGCGTGACCGCGATCGACAGGTTCGAGTGGTGGTCCTTGAGCTGCAGCGTGATCAGCTTCTGGGCGATCGGCTCCCACGCGAGGATGCCCCAGCCCGAGCCCTGGATCGACGACGCGGCCGCGTTGAGCTGCCCGCGGAACTTGTCGAACGAGCCGAAGTGCTCGTCGATGGCCGCCGCAAGCTCGCCCACCGGCTTGTCGCCGCCGTTGGGGGAGAGGTTCTTCCACCAGACCTGGTGCAGCGCGTGGCCGGCGAGGTGGAACGCCAGCGTGGTCTCCAGACCGACGATCGAGCCGAACGACTCCTTGTCGCGCGCCTCCTCGATCTGCTCCAGCGTGTCGTTCGCGCCCTTCACGTAGGCCGCGTGGTGCTTGCCGTGGTGCAGCTCGTTGATCTCACCGATGATCGCCGGCTCGAGGTCGCCGTAGTCGTAGTCGAGATCCGGCAGCACGTACTGGCCCATGACGTCTCCTGCACTCTCTTGGTTCTTGCAACTTACTAGCAACTAGGCCGAGTAAACCAGTTGGGCGACGAGGCAACTTCGAAGCGTGTCCGTGCTGACAGCCGGGAATGTTTCGCTGTCGTTCGGTCCGAGGACGTGACCTCGGAGGTCGATCTCGATGTTTCGCCTGGTGACCGCATCGGCCTGATCGCGCCCAACGGCGTCGGCGAGTCCGCGCTGCTCCGCCTGTCGGCCGGTGAACCGCTCCCGAAACGGGTTCTGTCTCACGGATCGGGACCGTCGCGCGCCGGGACGAGCCTGGCAGGAACGTGCGCGCTGGACGCACACGGTCGGCGGAGAACCTGAGCGCGAAGGCGTCCGTTGTGGACCGTCGGCTCGCGCGGCTGGAGGTCGGCGAACCGCGCGAGGCGTGGCAGCTCCGTCGCGTTGACCTTGCGCCGGGCCGCGGTCAGCCGCGGCGACGTGGCGCTCGGGCCGGTCGACCTTATGATCGGCGAGGCCGACCAGCTGCGCGCGGCACTGCTTGTTTGGTCCTGGACGAATCCGCGAATCATCTGGATTTGCCGGCGATCGAACAACTGGAACAGGCGTTGGAGAATTTCGAAAGCACGTTGTTGCTGGTCACGCGCGATCGCAGGCCCGCATCGGCCGTGCGGGTGGATCGCGAGATCGACGTCGGCGACCTCCTCACGTTTCCTCGTGTGAAGGGTGGAAGATATGAGTCATGACCACCGAGGAGGACTGGCCGGTCGAACAGACCTGGTCACTGCGCAACACCCACTGGCACGCCTATGTGGAGCACACGTCGCTCGACCACGCCTCTCCTCGGCAGGTCCGCCTCGAACGCACCCCTGAGGAAGTGCTCACCTCACCCGCCGAGGTGGCGGCGTGGCTGGAGGTCAACCTCCGCAGCGCCACCCGCCCGGAGGAGACCGGCAAGAAGCGGGTGAAGGACGAGCGCGACTTCACCGACTCGAACCGCGTGCACGCCTCCCTGGCCTCGCGCGGCGAGTCGATCTACACGGGCGTGAAGGGCGAGCTGACCCTGGCCGTCGAGGCCGTGACGCCCGACGAGTGCCGCATCTCCCACGACGGTGCGGACGTGGCGCCGCTGAAGTCCGGCCGCCGCCGCTAGACCTCGTCACGGCGTCGGCGGGACGAGGCCGACGCCGTCGACGCCGGCCTGCCCGGCCGTTTCCGTTCGGGTGCGTTCCCGGGGCGGGGTCAGCCGACGTGCCAGGTGTGCACGGGCTCGCCCGCGTGCATGAGCTCCATGTACCGCTTGAGCATGCCGGACAGGGCCGCGTCCCTCGACAGGCCGCGTTCCTCCAGCAGTGCAACGGTTTCCCGCTGCCACGACGACCCCGTGCGCCGCGCGAGGCAGCGCTGCTCGATCACGCCGAGGTAGCGCTCGCGGGCCTCGTCGGAGACGCCGCAGTCGCGCAGGCCCTCGTGGGCCATCGGCAGCAGGCGGCGCAGCACCAGCTCGTCCGGCGGGATCCAGCCGATGCCCGGCCAGTACAGCTGGGCGTTCATGCCGTGCCGTGCACCGGTGTAGAGGTTCTCCTCCGCCGCCTGGAACGACATCTGCGTCCACAGTGGACGTTCCTGTGAGGCGAGCGCGCGCTGGGCGCCGTAGAAGAAGGCCGCGTTGGCCATCGTGTCGAGCACCGTCGGCCCGGCGGGCAGGACGCGGTTCTCGACGCGCAGGTGCGGCACGCCGTCCACGACGTCGTAGACGGGCCGGTTCCAGCGCCAGATCGTGCCGTTGTGCAGGCGCAGCTCGGAAAGACGAGGCGCACCACCGGCTTCGAGCACCTCCAACGGGTCCTCGTCGTCGGTTTCGGGCAGCAGGCTGGGGAAGTAGCGCACGTTCTCCTCGAACAGGTCGAAGATCGACGTGATCCAGCGTTCACCGAACCACACGCGCGGCCGCACGCCCTGGTTCTTCAGCTCGTCCGGGCGGGTGTCGGTGGCCTGCTCGAACAACGGGATGCGCGTCTCGTGCCACAGCGCCTTGCCCAGCAGGAAGGCCGAGTTCGCGGCGATGGCGACCTGGACGCCCGCGAGGCACTGGGCGGCGTTCCAGTGCGCGGCGAAGTCGGTCGGCTCCACCTGCAGGTGCAGCTGCACCGATGTGCAGGCGGCCTCGGGGAGAATCGACTCCGCGTAGCTCAGCAGCTTCTCGGGCCCCCTCCCCGGCATCGCCGGGCCTTCCAGGCGCAGCACCGTCTCCTCGCCGCGGGCGGAGAAGATCGTGTCGTTCAGCAGCGCGTACCGCGGGCTCTCGGAAAGCCACTTGCGGTCGAAGTGCCGCTCCCGCAACGTGGGCAGCACGCCGATCATGGCGAGGTTGGCGCCGACGTCGTTGGCCTTCGTGTCGGCGTTGTCGAGCGAGCGCCGCAGTTCTTCTTCCAGGCCAAGCATCTCACCGCCGGCGAGCTCGCGCGGCGGGACGTTGATCTCCAGGTTCTGCTGGCCCAGCTCCAGCGTGTAGGAGGGGTCGTCGATCTTCTCGAGCACCTCCGAGTTCGCCATCGCCGGCCGCATCGCGTCGTCGACGAGGTTGAGCTCGATCTCGAGTCCCATCTGCCGACGGGGAAAGGAAAACGTGTCTTCGGCCAACATCGTGGCCAAGGCGTCGAGACTCCGCTGCATCTTCTCGCGATAACGCTGGCGATCGTCTCTGGTGAACGTGCGGCTGGACACTTCACTTCCCATGCCGCTACCCCTTCGCTCGGCGCCGGTGGGCGCGGGCAGGCGGAACGCCAAAAGTGACACAGGCGAAACCTCCTTTACATCGCCCAAAACGGTGCTCTCTGTCACGTGGAGGTAACAACCAGCGATCATCCGCTGGTCGGGCGCGTGTGGTTCCGCCCTCCGGACTACCTCGCCTGTTCCACCCCGGCCCGGATGCGACACTTCCGGCGTGGCGACAGTGATCGACATCGACGACCCGGCCGACGTGCGGCTCGACGACTTCCGCGACCTCTCGACGGCCGACCGCAGGCCCGACCGGCCGGGCGGACGCGGTCTCGTGATCGCCGAGGGCGTCGTGGTGGTGGAACGTCTGCTGGCGTCGCCGTACCCGGTGCGCGGGCTGCTCGGGGTGCGGCGGAGGATCGAGGCGCTGGACCTTTCTGAGCTGGACGTTCCCGCTTACGTGACGTCGGCGGATGTTATGGCTTCGGTCGTGGGGTTCCACTTGAACCGGGGTGTACTGGCTGCCGCCGACCGGGCCCCCGAGGTGTCGTTCGACGAGCTGGCCGACCGCTCCACGCGCCTGGCCGTGCTGGAGGGCGTCGGCGACCACGAGAACCTGGGCTCGATCTTCCGCAACGCCGCCGCGCTCGGCGTGGACGGCGTGGTCCTGGGCCCCGGCTGCAGCGACCCGCTGTACCGGCGCAGCGTGCGCGTGTCGATGGGCCACGTCCTGCGCGTGCCGTTCGCTAGCACGGAAGACTGGCCCGCGGCGCTGAACATGTTGCGGCACAAGGGTTTCACAGTTGCCGCACTGACCCCGCGCCCTTCCGCCCTGCATCTTGCAGATGCCAATTTGCGCGGCCGGCGCGTGGCCGTCCTGCTGGGCTCCGAAGGTCCGGGCCTGACCGACGAGGCGATCGACGCGGCAGACGTGGCCGTGCGCATCCCGATGTCGTCCGGCGTGGACTCGCTGAACGTGGCCACCGCGGGCGCGGTGGCCTTCTACGCCATGCTCTAGAGGAGCGTGAGGATCAACGTGAACCAGGCCACCAGCACACCGGTGACAACGCCGTAAGCGACCCACCGCCACACCGGCACGTTGCGCCCGAGCCACACCGACGGCGCCAGCCCGCCCACGACCAGCACGTTGGCGACGAGCGCCAGCCACCGACTCGTCTCACCGAGCCCCAACGACAACGACACGACGGTCACCGTGACGATCGCGGCGGTGATGAAGCTGACCGTGAGCCCGGTGCCCCACGGCGTCGGCTCGGGTTCCTCGACCTCGGCGACAAGCGTCTCCACCGCCACCTTCGCAGGCACCTCGGGCGCCTCGACGCTCACCAACTCCCCGCTGACGGGGTCGGTGTAGGACACGGGAGCGTTCATGACAGCCGCAATCCGCCCGGCGAGCTGCTTCCCCCGCCGCGCGACCAGGGCACTGGCCACCCCGTCGGCAGGCGTCTCGGTCCGCTCGACGGCATCGGCGACCTTCGCCCACTCGTGCAACGCCTCGGCGAGATCGGCACCCAGGGGCAGGCTGTGCGGGTCGACCTCGCGCTCACCGGACTCGTCCTCCCCGGCGAGCACGGCGCGGCCGTCCCGGACTCGCAACTCCACGAACCCTCCTAGGTCTCCCGAGCTTCGCGGAGAACCTATCGGACCGGCACGGCCGGGGAGAACGTCTCGGCCCGCGATCTGGTGCGGTGCGGCTGCTGGGAGGGGCGGCTGCGGGTCTCGACTCGTGGGGTGGAGGGGGCCCTGGAGCCGAGCGCGACGACTTGGCGGGTGTGTGGGCGGTGGGCTGGAGTGCGGCGGCTCGGCGGTGGGTCTCGACTCGTGGGGTGGAGGGGGCCCTGGAGCCGAGTGCGGCGACTCGGCGGGTGTGTGGGTGGTGAGCTGGAGTGCGGCGGCTTGGCTGTGGGCCTCGACTCGCGGGGCGGAGGGGGCCCTAGAGCCGAGCGCGACGACTCGGCTGGTGTGTGGGCGGTCGGCTGGAGGGCGGCGGCTCGGCGGTGGGTCTCGACTCGTGGGGTGGAGGGGGCCCTGGAGCCGAGTGCGGCGACTCGGCGGGTGTGTGGGTGGTGAGCTGGAGT
>NZ_JBHXCW010000372.1:0-5460 GCF_042725365.1 Lentzea sp. NPDC060358
GACGCTGTGGTTCGTGAAGGGGCGTTCTGCTGTCAGCAGAACGCCCCTTTCGCGTCCGAGACCTGCTGTCACGATGTTCTGCATGGCGGAGATCCTGGACTTCAAGCGCGCACCCCAACCGCTCTGGCGTGAGGCCCTCGGCCGCAAGCTGCGCGAGACGAGGGAGGAACTGGGCGAGCGCCTCGTCGACGTGGCCGACCGCGCGGGCATCTCGGTGCAGTACCTGTCCGAGATCGAGCGCGGCCGCAAGGAGCCGTCGAGCGAGATGATCGCCGCCGTGGCCGGGGCGCTGGGCGTCGACCTGGCCGACCTGCTGATCGGGATTGCCGGTCTCGTGCGCCACGGCTACGCGGTGCCTTTACGCGGCAACGGCCACTTCCACACCTCACGTCCCACTGGCCGTCCCTCGGGTCCCGTGCTGATGGCGGCCTAGCGCCTGTCCCCACGGCTAGCGCCGTCGTTCGAGCACCCGGTCCACGAGCCCGTACTCGACGGCGCCGGAGGCGTCGAACACGCGGTCCCGGTCGGTGTCGTGGCGCAGCTGCTCCACTCCCCTGCCGGTGTGCCTGGACAGGATGTCCTCGAGCTGCGTGCGCACCCTGACCACCTCGTCCGCCGCGAGGATCAGGTCGGGGATCGTGCCGCGCCCCTGGGCGGCGGGCTGGTGCAGGACGACCCTGGCGTGAGGCAGCACCGCCCGGCGTCCTTCGGCACCGGCGGCGAGCAGCACGGCTCCGGCCGCGACCGCCTGACCGACGCAGGTGGTCGCCACCGGCGCCTCGATGTAGCGCATGGTGTCGTAGAGCGCGAGCATCGCGGCCGGGTCACCGCCCTCGCAGTTGATGTAGAGGTTGATCTCCAGCTCCGGGTTGTCCGCCTCGAGGTGCAGCAACTGGGCGATCAACGCGTTGGCGACGCCGGAGTCGATGCCGGTGCCGAGGTAGACGATCCGTTCGGAGAGGAGGTGGGAGTAGACGTCCATGACCCGCTCGCCACGCGCGTCCCGCGTGATGACGTTGGGGATCGTGTAGGTGCTCATGCGACAGCTCCCGAGTGCAGTCCGAGTTGATGCGTGCGCACGGGCACCACTTGCCCGAGATCGCTGACGATGTGGTCGATGAACCCGTACTCGAGCGCCTGCGCGGTGGTGAACCACCTGTCGTGCAACGAGTCCGTGAAGACGCGGTCGAACGGCTGACCGGTGTCCTCGGAGATGAGGCCGAGCACGGTGTCTCGCGTGTAGCGCAGGTCGTCCGCCTGCACCTCGACCTCGACGGCCGACCCGCCGATGCCCGCACTCCCCTGGTGCATCAGGATCCGCGCGTGCGGCAAGGCGAACCGCTTGCCCTTGGTGCCCGCCGACAACAGGAACTGGCCAGCGCTGCACGCCAGTCCGAGCGCGAGCGTCGCCACGTCGCACGGCACGAGCCGCATCACGTCGCGGATGGCCAGCATCGCGGGCACCGACCCACCCGGCGAGTGGATCCACAGCGCGATGTCCTGCCTCGGGTCCTCGCTCGCCAGCGACAACATCTGGGTCGCGAGCACCGTGCCGTTGTCGTCGTCGAGGCCGCCGTCGAGAATCAGCACCCGCTGACCGAAGAACCGTTCTCGCAGCCCTGGGCTGAAGAGCTTCTCGTTGTTCGTCATGGCCCTGACGATGCCGGTGCCACGACGCGGTTCGCCGCTTTCTCTGCTGTGGGCAGATCAGCTCACAGCAGGCGCGCACTCGTCGCCGTTCGCCTCGGCAGTCCGATGAGGACAACACCCGCGCACAGTCGCAGCGTCCCCACGAATTCCGTCACACCACGAAAGAAACTGATTTTTCCGTCAAGCCTTCAAATGATTCCTCACCAATGCGAAAGACACCTACCAGCGGAAACACCTTGACCCGAGGGCATCGACACAATGCATCAAACGGGTGATAAATCAACCTCATCGAGGTAATAGCACTCCGTCGACAGGCATTCGGCTGGCACCATATCGCACGAGCCATTTCACCGTTGGGGAGCGGTGCGGACAGAGAGAGGCAGGTTCACGGTGCCGGGGGAGATCATCTGTTCGTTCGCGGCACTGGACGTGCTCGGTGAAGCATTGCGGATCAACGTGCGCAGGTTCCCGTTCACCATTCCACACCACGGCACCACGCGTGAGGACCGCCTCCGGCTGGTCGAGGCCGTGCACCACAACTTGATCGACCGGGGCCTGGTGCGCGACGGCGAGTTCGCGCCGGAACTCGTGCAGGCGCTGCAGGTGTTCGCCCGCGGACCTCTCGTGACAGCCCTGGTCGGCACTGCCGGTGGCATGCAGCCAGTGGCACTCGCGGTCACCGACGGCAGTACGGGCGTGGTCGCAGAGCAGCAGGAAGAGGCCATCGCATTCCGGTTCTGCCAGTCCGACACCGCTGTTTCCCACCTGGTTCGACTGCTGCCCTCCATGCGCCCCGGCCCGGGAATGTCCGTCACGGTGACCGACACCTCGATGCCGGCAGGTCGGAGACGCGTGCACGAGGACTTCTCCGAACACACCTTCAAATCTCCGGTGAAGGCAACCGCGCCTTCCCCGGCCGGACAACGGGCAACTGCCGAGGAGATCCTGCGTCGCCCACGACTGGGTGCCGGCTACCTACAGGTCTCAGCGCTCGGCAGAGACGGGAGGGAGAGGGCCCTGGGGACGATCAATTATCTGGACACCGACGTCGGGAGGTACGCGGTGATCCCCGACACCGACCAGGACGGACGAGCGACCGCTACGTACACCCCTGCTGACCAGGCCAAAATCGAAGGTCATCTCAGCAGGATCATCAACTCGCACCGGTGACTCGAAAGAACCGGCCCCGTGCGCGAAGTGCCCGATTCGCCGCACAGGACCACCACTGCTTGTTACCGTGTTGACACGCAGCGTTAGAGAGGGGACTGGCCATGCCAGAGGCGCTCTTCGCAGGCATGAAGGGGATCAGCGACTCGATAGCCCGATTCTCGGCTTCGGTCGCCGCAGGTGTCGGTGTCAGCGATTCCGGTGGCCAAGCCCTGATCACAGCCGTCGAAAAGATGCACGACGGCATCACGGAGGCGCTGAAGAGAGCGGACTACCTGAGCGCGGAGCCACCGCTGGGGACCACTCCGGCCGCACAGATCTACAAGCCGTTCCTGGCCAGTATCGCCACCGATCCCGCACAAGGCTTCATCACCGCGGCCAAGGAGTTCCAGAAGGACCTGGAGCAGATGCGCTCCGACGTGGAGAAGGCGATGGCCGCTTACAAGACCGCAGATGAGGACTCCAAGCAGGGCATCAGCAGGGCCGGTGGCCCCGTCGCCTCCGCCTGACCAACCAGGAAGGCAACTCGTGAACACTCGAATCGTCCTGGCCGGTCTCGCCGCTGCCATGCTCGTCGCTGTCACGGCGTGCACCAGCTCGACGACTGATGGCGAACCCAAGCCGATGCCGAAATCCGGCAGTTCCTCGTCCAACGACAGCGCGACGAGTCCGTCGACCTCGACCAAGGCCAGCAGCTCACTGGCGGACGCCGACCCGTGCAGCTTGCTCACCAGGAGCGAGGCGGAACAGGTACTGGGCCCGCTGAAGGAGGCCCCGGCCCAGGAGACGCTCGGCTCGTCACTCACCTGTGAGTTCTCCCCGACGGGAAAGAGTCTGTCGGTGGGCACGCGAACCAACGTCGGATTGTCGGGGGTGCCTGCCGGAGGAGGGATGAAGGACCTCGCTGTCGGCGGCCATCAAGCGAAGCAGGGGTTGCTCGCCGGCGGCAGCTGCGGTGTCTACCTCGGGATCACCTCGTCGTCGCGAGTCGACGTCGTGCTGAACGCAGGCGCGTCAACGGATCCGTGTCCGCTGGCGTTGAAGATCGCCGAGCTGGTCGAGCCGAAGTTGCCGTAGTCGCTGTGACGGGAGAGGGGTGCGGGCGATGAACGAGGGTGCATCAGGCAGACCGTCCGATGTGTACTCGCGCTACGGCGTGGAGCGGCACTCGGAGGTGCAGACGGGCCGGCAGGTACAAGATCAGGTCGACGGCGACATCCAGGCCCGCTTCGGCCCGTTGTTGGGCATGATCGTCAGCATGCTGCAGGCGCCGAACCGGGTGGACGACGCGCTGGACGCGCAGGCCGCACAGCTCAGGAGCCAGGTGCTGACGCGGTCCGCTCCCCCTCCGCCGGACGCGCACTACATCGGGATCTCGCACCAGCAGTTGCACGAGTCGGTCAACAACGGGGTCGATCCGGGCGCGATCGGCGAGCTCGGCGACATCTGGACCCAGATCGGCAACGAGCTGGCGGCCTTCGACGACGACGTCGCCACGGCGATCGGGAACAGCGAGACGGACTGGACCGGCGTGGCCGGTGACGGGGCGCGGCAGGCCTTGGCGACCATGGGCAACCGCGCCGGTGAGACCGGCATCGCCGCGCAGTTGGCCGGAACGTTGTTCACCCAGCAGTCGCGGGCGCTGAGCGATGCGAAGAACACCGTGCCACCGCCGCCCGCGCAGCCGTACGACGCGGCGGCGTCGCGGGAGCGGTTGATGTCGATCACCGACCCGATCCAGTTCGTCCTGCAGGCGGCGGCGGACAGGGCGGCGTTCCAGCAGCAGCAGGCCGATCACGAGCGGGCCGCGCGGGCCGTGGAGGCCTACGACCGCACCGTGTCGCAGACCGCTGCGGCGCAGCCGGCCTTCGCGCCCGAACCGCCTGCCCCGCCACAGGATCCGGCCGATCCCGGCAGGCCACCGATCGCGTCCGATCCGGGTGTCACGAGCCGGGCCACCACGCCGTCCCCGCGAGTGGGCGATGCCACGACCACCGCCTCGTGGACGACCCCGCAGACACAGAACCCGGGCACCACGACCACGAGCGGCCTCAACAACCTCGGCACCACCAGCCCCAGCGCGAGCACCCAGGGCACAAACACCAACCAGCCAGGAACCAACAATCTCGGCCTGGCCAGCGGCACCCATCAGCCAGGCACCAAAACCCCGCAAGGAGCCCCCAGCAGCCGACCCGGCGGCGGAACGGGTGGCGGAGCAGGCGGCCGCAGCGGTGGCGGCAGTGGAGGCGGAGGCGGAGGCGGAGGCGGAGGCGGAGGCGGCAGCCGAACGCCCGGAGGCGGCCTGGGCGCCGGCAACCCCAACACCACCAAGGGTTTCAGCCCCGGCGGCTCCACCGGCGTGATGCCGGGAGCCGAAACTGCAGCAGGACGCGGCACAGGGGCGCCGGGCGCACCAGGCCGACCAGGTGCCGCCGGCGGCGCACCGGGCGGCATGGGAGCCGCTCCGGCCAAGGGCAAGGGCGACGAGGACATCGAACGGACGTCTCCGTCCTACCTGCTGGAGGCGGACACGGACGACATCTTCGGCAACAACGCCTTGGTGGCCCCACCGGTACTGGGCGAGTAAGACCCAAGAACCAAGAAATCCCAGCCGATTCCAATATGGAATGGCCAACATAAGCC
>NZ_JBHXCW010000373.1:0-5342 GCF_042725365.1 Lentzea sp. NPDC060358
CGGATCGTCCCCGCCCAAAAGGTTCTACCCGGTGATCGACAGGCTCGCCGACGCCGGGATCCCCATCGACCGATGCTGTCGCGTCCTCGGGATCGCGCGCCAGAACTACTACAAAGCCAAACGAACACCGACCACGCCGACGGAGCTGCGACGTCGCTGGCTGACCGGCGTGATCCGCGAAGTGCACGTCGCCTCTCGAGGTACCTACGGCCATCGACGGGTCCATGCCGAACTCACTCTGGGCATGGGCATCACCGTCTGCGAACGCACTGTCTGGCAGCTGATGAGCCAGGCCGGCATCCACGGACTTCCCGGGCCAGCGCGAGTCAAACAGCTCCGCGGCGTCGCCACCGCCGGCGACCTGGTGAACCGCAAGTTCCACCGGCTGAAACCAAACGAACTGTGGGTCACCGACATCACCCAGCACAGGACGAGGGAAGGATGGCTCTACTGCGCCGCGGTCCTCGATGCGTTCAGTCGTCGAATCGTGGGGTGGTCGATCGACTCCACACAGGACTCAACGCTGGTCGTCAACGCACTCGACATGGCCATCCGCAACCGGCGCCCCGAGCCCGGCGGCATCGTCCACGCCGATCACGGAACCCAGTTCACCTCCTGGGTCTTCGGCGAGAAGATCCGCTCAGCCGGTCTGCTGCCGTCCTTCGGAAGCGTCGGCGACGGCCTCGACAACGCGATGATGGAATCCTTCTGGTCATCGATGCAGATCGAGCTGCTGAACCGCCAGAGATGGAAGACCCGCGTGGAGCTGGCCAACGCGATCTTCGACTACATCGAGATCTTCCACAACCGCCGACGCCGGCACTCCGCTCTCGGCTACCTCACCCCGATCGAGTACGAACTACGCTCTGACCACGACACCATCACCGCTGCCAGTTAGCCACAACGACTGGAACCCTTCCGGTGGGGCAGGTCACACTGTCACCTACTCGTGCAGCAGACCCGTTCGTCCCCGGTGCTCATGGTGCATGGCTGGACCGGCAGGTCGACGCACGACGAGGACAGGAGGGGCGCGTTCTCCCACAAGATCGACCTGTCGGCGAACCAGCTCTCCCAACGTCGCCACGGGCGTGGTCAACGAAGACGTCGAGTCACGGCGCCCTCGGGTTCGAGCCGACCCCGCCGACTACCAGAAGTCTCCGGAACTGCCCAGTTTCGACTCACCATCTGGGCGGTTCCTGTGCGGCATTCTCGCTCCCTACGACGGGCAGCCAGGAACTGCGGCGTGCCAGGGAAGCACCACGCCGATCCCGCCCAAACCGGCCGCCTGCAGACTCAACTGGGGCGGCGGCATGTAAGTCGACAGCACCGGAAAGGTCGACTACGTGTGCGCCGGCGGCCTGATGCTCAGCGACGGCAACTCGAAGGTCCTGCCCTACGGCGCCACGCTTTCCGTCTCGGGCATGACCTGCACCTCCGAGACCACCGGCATGCGGTGCGTCCACGACCAGACCGGGCACGGGTTCCGCGTGGCCGCAGAGTCCAACGAGACCTTCTGAACGACGATCGGGCAGCCGCCCAATCGTCGTACTGCCGCAGACCGCGAGCGCGGGCCATGCGGCCGAACCATGTCAGGATCGATCGAACTCCGGGGATCAGCTCCCAATCAGCCGGATCCTCGTCGTTATCTCGTCCCCAGATTGGCTCAATCTGCTGCCAACGACAAGATCTTGACTAAGACTGGCGCCGTTAAGGCCACGTCGATCTGCTCTGCATCAATGATGAGTTGGGCTACGCGGAGTTCGACCGGCACAGCGCCCAACTGCTGTTGCAGGCATTTCACGGCCTGTGGCTCTGCGTCGCGATCGTCGACAGGCCCACCTACAGATGCTGGCCAGTGCAGACCTTAGGAACGTGCCCGCCTGAGACGGCGCCGGCCTGCTCCGTATACCTTTAGGACTCGAACGCGACGCCGCCAAGGCAGTGATTGGTCTGCTTCGAATGCCCGCGTCAACGGGGGCTGATGTAACGTGCAACGAAGCGATTCTGCTACCACTTTTACAACCGAGGCTCCGAGAGTAGGGAGCGAGGGCATCGAGAGACCTTCGATCTGCGCAGGCCAGAGGCTCCGTGGGGCAAGAATCATGCCCGAGAGCGAACCTAGTGACCTCTTCGGTAGAAGCCAATAGATCACGGGCTGGATGGGCGATAGGTCGCTGACCTGCGTATTCGCAGTCCGTAGACCCGAGGTTGGCAGGGCAGCTCTGTGCTGTCAACGCAGACGGCCTGTCGATGGAATCCATCGACAGGCCGTCTGATCAGGTAAAACACACTGTGGGCGATACTGGGATCGAACCAGTGACCTCTTCGGTGTGAACGAAGCGCTCTCCCGCTGAGCTAAACGCCCGTGTTCTGTTGTCCCGCTCTCGCGGTGTGACCATAGCCTACAACATCATCAACGAGAACCAAAAATCGGGCTCTGCAACCAGGTCCACTCGAGGCCGAACCAGCCTCCCACCAGCGCGAACACGTTGAGGAAGTAGCAGGTGACCAGCACGATGGCGCAGACGCCCGCCATCACCAGGCCGCGGACCCAGGCCGGCTGGCGCTTCAGCCACTCCACCCAGCGGTCGTAGTAGCGCTTGGCGAACTTCAGGACTCGGCCCGCCCACTCGAACTCCGTGGCGAGGATGGCCAGGCCGGCGAAGACCACCAGCCAGCCCGGGCCGGGGTACGGGATCATGATGATGCCCGCGACCAGGACCAGGCCGCCGATCACGCCCACGCCGATGCGGTAGGCCAGGTTCAGCGCCGGGTTGCGGTGGAACCAGTGGCGCCAGCCCTTGTGTTCTCCGGGCTTCGCATCGGGCTTCGTCATGTGTCGATCATCCTGTTGGGACTCAGGCGGGTGCAACCTGGCCTCCTGCCAGTACCTCCGACGGGGTCGGAGGGGCCTGGTGGCCCGGTTCGAGCGACACCGCGAAGGTCGTGTGCTTGTGCGCTTCCGGTGACCAGGGGAGCAGTTGTGGGTCGGTCGATCCTGCGCGCACGTCGAACACCGCCAACGGTACCGGCGCCTTCGTGCTCGCACCCCAAACTACGTAAACATGGCCGTCGTCGTTCGGTTCGAGGTTCAGCGGCATCACGGCGGCCGCGTCCGGGTTCGACAGCACCACGGCCATCTCGGTGCCTGTCGTGGAGCGCAGCACCGCCTTGCTCGTGTCGGGGTCCGCAGCCAGAGACAGCGCCTTGTTGAGGTCGTCGGTGCGGGACTCCGCGGCGGTCACCTCGCCTGACAGCTGGTTCACTCGAACGCCCAGGTAGCCGCCGCCCGCTAGCACCGCCAGGGCTGCTGCCGCTGCCAGTAGCATGCGGCCGGTGGGGCGGCGGTGTTGCGGGCGCAGGGGAGTCGGGGCCGCGGGGCGCGGGGCCGGTGCGACGGCCGGCTCTTGGGGGGTGTGCTCGATCTGTTCCATCAGCTTCGCGCGCAGGCGGGGCGGTGGCTGTTCCTGGCGGACGGCGCCGCCGATGCCCGCGAGCACCTCCTCCGTCGACCGGACCGCGCCGCGGCACGTGGCGCAGGTCGGCAGGTGGTCGCGGAGCAGTGCTTCCTCGTCCGGCTCCAGGGAGTGCATCGCCCAGCCGACGGCGAGCTCCTCGTGGGGGCACATGCCGCCGTTCACCGGTGAACTCCCGTCGTCTCGCCGGTCTCCCCGGCCCACAGGTTCCCCAACGTGCCTCTCAGACGTCTGATCGCGGCGAACGTGCGCGATTTCACAGTTCCCAGCGGGACGCCCGTCAGTTTTGCGACCTCGCACTGCGTGTAGCCGCCCAGATATGCCAGCGCAATTACTTGGCGCTGTTCCTCGGGCAGTGTTCGCAAAGCCGCTCTGACCTCGGCGCTCACCACACCGACCAATGCCTGGTGGTCCGAACCCTCCGTGGGAGGGGACACATCGTCCGTGAGGGGAACAGTACGGCGGCGTTGGGTGTTTTCCTTACGTACGGCATCTACCGCGCGGTGGTGCACCAAAGTCATCAACCAGGTGCCGAAACTGCCGCGTGCGGGATCGAACCTGGCGGGGTGCCGCCAGAGCGCGAGGAAGGCTTCCTGGACGACGTCCTCGGCCAGTTCGGGATCGACGCAGATGCGCCTGGCCAGCGAATACGCTGGCGTGCCGTACCTGTCGTACAGCGCGCCGAACGCCGCCCGATCGCCCTGTGCCAGCCTGTGCACGAGGTCGATGTCGGTCGGCCGGCCGTCGCGTGACGCGACGGGTGGACCGGGCGAGTCAGCCACCAGAGAAGTCCTCACGTCCAACATTCGCGCAACAGCCGGTACCGGGTTCAGGTTAGACCCAGCAAGATGGGAGTCGCTGAACATCGGCTAACGAGCGAGGAGGCCACGGAGCGCGTGCACACGGTCGCGTTGCGCAGTCGAACTGACCCGATGGGGTGATCTGCGTCAGAATCGCGAGCGTTCCTCGCCACATGCACGTCACAACTGAGCTGCTCGGTCGTTTCATTGACCGGGAAGGGAGAAGAGGGTAACGACGATGCGCAACGATCACGTGACGCTCCGCTCGACAGCGGTCTTCGACCTGCTGGCGCCGAGGACCCCCGCGGTCCCGGTTCAGGTGGAGCTGCGATATGACACGAAGGACCCGTACGCGGTCGTCGCCGCGTTCCGCACCGGCCGCGCCGGTTGGGTCGAGTGGGTGTACGCCCGCGACCTGCTCGCAGACGGTCTCATCGCCGACGCCGGCGACGGTGACGTCCGCATCCGCCCCGCAGCCGACGACCCCGAGGTCGTCGTGATCGAGCTGAGCTCGCCTTCCGGGCACGCCATGTTCGAGGCGTCCGCCCAGGAACTCGCAGACTTCCTCGACCGCACCTACGACGTCGTCGTGCCGGGCAACGAGCACCTCTGGGTCAACGTGGACGAGGCGCTCACGCACCTCATCTCCAACGACCTGAGCTGAATAATCCGAGGTAGGGGGCCCGCGAAGGCGGTGCGGGTACCCCCGGTGAAACCCGCTTGTACCCCTCGTATAAGGTTGTTTCAACATCACGAAGTCAGTGATGTACGCGGATGTAGCGCAGTTGGTAGCGCATCACCTTGCCAAGGTGAGGGTCGCGAGTTCGAGTCTCGTCATCCGCTCTGTGGGTCTTCAGTGGACGTTCGCTGTGGACTCATGCTCCTGGCGGAGTGGCCGAGTGGCTTAGGCAAGGGCCTGCAAAGCCCTGTACACGGGTTCGATTCCCGTCTCCGCCTCGGACGATTAGCTCAGCGGGAGAGCACTACCTTGACACGGTAGGGGTCACAGGTTCAATCCCTGTATCGTCCACTCGGATCACCAGCGGGGCCCGGTGCACATCGCACC
>NZ_JBHXCW010000374.1:0-5226 GCF_042725365.1 Lentzea sp. NPDC060358
GCTGAAGTGCGATCACGCCGGCAACCACGGATGACGGTGCTCCTGCTGGCAGGCCTTCTCGCGGCCTGCCAGCAGGCTCCACCCGCTCCCCCGCCCACCACCACGTCCGCCCCGACGTCCGCGCAGAACGGTTACGGCGCAACGGAACGCGCGTTCGTGGAACTGGCCATCGCCACCGACGAGCAGGCTCTCAGGCTCGTGCAGCTGACCGATCGGCCGGAGCTGGCGCAGAACCGCTCCACCGAGCTCGTGGAGCTGCGCAAGCTGCTCGACGGGCCGTTCGTGAACAACCACGGCGGGCACGACATGCCCGGCATGCCCACGGATGCGGAGATCGAGCTGGCCGCGAAGGACGGCGACGCGTTGAGGCAGTTCGTCCACGCGCACCTCACCGAGTCGCTGGAAGTGCTGCGCTCGGCCGGATCCGCGATCACGCACCCGCCCACCGCCGCGGTGGTCGACCTGATGGAGCGCCACCGCACGGCGGAACTGGCGGCCGGGTGAAGCGCGTGACGCTGGAGGAGGTGGCCCGTGTTGCCGGTGTGTCGCGCGCGACGGCGTCGAGGGTGGTCAACGGCGCCTCGACCGTCGACGAGTCGATGCGGCACGCCGTCGAGAGGGCCATCTCCACCACCGGCTACCTCCCGAACATCGCCGCGCGCTCGCTCGTGACGCGCCGCGCGGACGCCATCGGCCTGGTGCTGCCGGACGAGCGCCGCATGCTCGGCGACCCGCACCTGGCGAGCGTGGTCAGCGGCGTGACCAGGGTGGTCAGGCCGCTCGGCGTGCAGCTGGTGCTGATGATGACCGGCCCCGGAACCCGCGAGCAGGCGCTGAGCGACCTGCGCTGCGGCCGGCTCGACGGCGTGATCCTCGTGCACACCGACCCGGCGGACCCCGTGCCGGGCCGGTTGATCGCCGCCGGCCTGCCCGTGGTGCTCGCGGGCAGGCCGCTCAAACCGATGCCGATCACCTACGTCGACGTGGACCAGACCGCGGGCGCCGCGCTGGCCGGCCGCCGCCTGAAGGAGCTGGGACGGCGCCGCATCGCCACGATCACCGGCCCGCAGGACACGGCCGCGGGCCAGGACCGGCTCCAGGGCTTCCTCGCCGAGGTGCCGGAGGCGTGGGTCGTGCACGGCGACTTCACCCGCCAGTCCGGTGCCGCCGCGATGGACCAGCTCATCACCCTCTGCCCGGACGTCGACGGCGTGTTCATCGCCTCCGACCTGATGGCCGGTGGCGCGATCCCCGTGCTGCACCGCCACGGCCGCAGGGTCCCCGACGACGTGGCGATCGTCGGGTTCGACGACAGCACCGCCGCGCTGACGTGCGAACCCGAGCTGACGACGGTCCGCCAGCCGATCGCCGACATGGCCGCGGAGATGGCGCGCCAGCTGCTGCGGCAGATCACCGGGCAACCGGCGCCCGTCACGGCCGTGATCTTCGAACCGTCGCTGGTGGTGCGCGACAGCGGCTAACCGCGGACGCGGACCGGCATGTCCCGCACGACCGCCCACGTCCCGGCCAGCGCGATCGCGAACGCGGCCGCCGACACCCCGTACCAGCCCGGCCCGAGCAGGCCGGGCACGTCCGGGATGAACGGCAGCGTGCCGGAACCGGGGATCTGCGCCCTGGTGAGCGCGATGAACGCGAACGCCACCGGCAGCACGAAGACACCGCCGGGCCCGAACCTGCCGAACGCCGCCGCGCACAGCGCACCGGTCACGAACCACACCAGGTACATGAAGAAGTAGGCGGGCACGGCGCCGTGCTCGTCGGCGGTCCAGCCCATGAGCCCGTAGATCCCGCCTTCGAGCAGGTAGCCGAGCCACGCGAGCGCCGTCCCCGCCAGTGCCAGCAGGACCGCGAGCACGGACGTGCTCGCGAGGAAGTCGCGGCGCGTACGGCCGTGCGCGACGGCGATCGGCAGCACGTTGTGGATCGCGTAGACGCCCACCCACAACAGGAACCACGGCCCGATGTGGGACGCGACCACGTTCCAGGCGCTGATCTCCACCTCGCGGAAGAACGAGACCACGAACGTGAGCGCCACGACGAACGCGAACGCGCCGGCGGCGACCGCCGCGGAGAACCAGAGCAGGATCTTGGCCAGGTGCGGGAAGGTCTTCACCTCATCCCCCCGACGGGCTCGGTGAGGTGGACGAACAGGTCCTGCAACGCGATCGGGCCGAGCTCAAGACCGAGCTGCCGCGCGCGGACGAACTGGGCGTCCTCCAAGGCGCCGTAGACCATCGCGGACTTCGTGCGTCCCAACGACTTCTCGCTGAGCACGGTCAGGCCGGCGGTGAACTCGTCGACGTCCGCGGCGTTGCCGGTGACCTCGGTGCCGCGCGAGCGCAGCACGTCCGCCTCCTCCTGCAGCACCAGCCGCCCGGCGTCGATGATCAGGACCTCCTCCAGCAGCGAGGCCAGCTCCTCGATGAGATGCGTGGAGATCATGATCGTGCGCGGGTGCTCCATGAAGTCGCTGAGCAGCGCGTCGTAGAACGCGTACCGCGTCGGCGTGTCCATGCCGAGGTGCGACTCGTCGAGCATCGTCAGCGGCGACCGGCTGGCGAGCCCGAGCACGACGCCGAGCGCCGACCGCTGGCCCAGCGACAGCGCGCCGACCTTCGACTTCGGCGAGATCCGGAACAACTCGGCCAGCCGCAGCGCGTAGCCGTTGTCCCACGTGTCCCGCCACGCCGCGCCGTACTCGAGGACGTGGGAGACCTTGTCACCCTTGTCCGCGGCGTCGGCGGTGTGCCGGACGAGGCAGACCTGGCGCATCGCGGCGGCGTTCTCGAAGACCGGCGCACCGTCGAGCGTCACGGCGCCGACCGGCCTGCGGTACCCGGCGAGCGCCGACATCAGACTGGTCTTGCCCGACCCGTTGCGGCCGAGCAGCCCGTAGATCTTGTTGCCGGACAACGAGAAACTCATGTCGTCGACGGCGGTCACCGCACCGTAGCGAACCGTTAAGCCCTGCGCCTCGACACGCATCACACGCCCCCGTTCTCGTGCTGCTCGATGCGGCGGACGACCTCGGCGAGCGGAATCCCGATCGCCCGCGCCTCCGCCACCATCGGGTCCACGACCTCCCCGAAGAAGGTCTCCCTCCCCTGTGCCCGCAACATGTCGCGAGCCTGCCCGCTCACGAACATCCCGATCCCCCTCTTCTTGTAGAGCACCTGCTCGTCCACGAGCTGCTGGAAGGCCTTCGCCGCGGTGGCCGGGTTGATCCGGTAGTACGCGGCGTACTGGTTGGTCGACATGACCTGCTCGTCCGTCTTCAACGCCCCGCTCAGCACGTCCGCCTTGATCCGGTCGGCGATCTGCCGGTAGATCGGGCTCCGGTCGTCGAACACGGCGTCACTTCCTGGGTTCGTTACTCATGTAATGAACCATAGCAGTAGCGAAGCGGCGTGGACAGCACAAAGCGACGGCACCGCAATCCGCGGCACCGTCGCTCATCACCACCGACCGCCGGCGCGACCCGCAGGCCACGCCGGCGGGCTCACCTGATGGAGGCGGGACGCAGGTCCGTCCAGTTCTCCTCGACGTAGGCGAGACAGGCCTCGCGGCTCTCCTCGCCGTAGACCTTGGTCCACCCGGCGGGCACCTCCGCGAAGGTCGGCCACAGCGAGTGCTGCTGCTCTTCGTTGACCAGCACGAAGAATCGGCCCTGCGGGTCCTCGAACGGGTTGGTCATGACGTTCCTCTCACCAGTGCGCCTACTTGACTGCCTGAAGCTTCGACGCCGGCACCGCGGCCGGCTGCCGCAACACCGAGTCGAGGATCTCGCCAACACGCACAGCCGTGTTGGACAACAACGAGGACGTGATCCCGTGCGTGTGCTCGGTACCGCCCTGCAGGTAGATCCCCCCGCGAATCCCGCCCCCGGTGACGACGCGGTAGTCCCGGGTCACCTTCAACCGCCCGTGCTCGTCCCGCACGCACTCCCCGGCGAGCTCCCCGAGCACCCGAACGGGGTTGGCCGGCCGATACCCGGTCGCATACACGATCACGTCAGCCTCGACGGGCACCCGCGACCCGTCAGCGAGCGACTCGATGACGCACGACCCGTCGGCCCCCACGTCGGCAAGCCGCGATGTGTTGTGCAACAACAACCTCTGCTGCCCCACGACCTTCTCCCGGTACACCCGCCGGTACAGCTCCTCGATGAGGTCGTGGTCCACCACCCCGTAGTTGGTGTTGGCGTGGTACCCCATCAACCGCCGCTTGACCTCCTCGGGCGCCGAGTAGAAGTCGTCGACGGCGGCAGGGTCGAAAATCCGGTTGGCGAACGCGCTGTCGTCAGCGGGGCTGTACCCGTACCGCGCGAAAACGCCGTGCACCACCACCCCGGGAAACCGGTCGTGGAAGAACGCCACGGCCTCGGCCGCACTCTGCCCGGCCCCGACGACAACGACGTGCCGCGGGTCCCGCAACGACGAGACCCGGTGCAGCAGGTCCTTGTTGTGCCAGATCCGCTCCCCGGCCTGCACCCCGTCGGGCAGGTTGGCCTCGAGCCCGGTGGCCAGCACGAGGTTGCGAGCCCGAACCTCCGCGTCACCGGCAACAAAGGCGAACCCGTCCCCCTCAACACGCACATCACTGACCTCGGCCCCGTACGCCACGTGGTGGGCCACCCGCTCGGCAGCCCACTCGAAGTAGTCGTGGAACTCCTTGCGCAGCGGGAAGAGGTTCTTGTGGTTGACGAAGTCGATCAACCGCCCCCGGTCCCGCAGGTAGCACAGGAAGCTGAACGAGCTGGTCGGGTTCCGCAACGTGACAAGGTCCTTGAGGAACGACACCTGCATGGTCGCGTCCTCGAGCAACATCCCCCGATGCCACCCGAACCGGGCCTGCCGCTCGAAGAACCGAGCCCGGACAGGCAGCGAATGTTCCTCCACAGCGATCGCGAGAGCGAGGTTGGACGGCCCGAAGCCGATTCCGGCCAGGTCCAAAACCGGTTCCATCGCGATCCCTCCGAGCACTCCCTGGTGGCTAAGTAACCCTAACTTAACTAAGGCATACCTTAGCTAGTGCATTCGGACGTGATCCACGTCCTAGACCAGCAAACAGCGAGCACACGAGCAGACCTCAAGCGAAGCCGAAGGCCAGCAGCGAAGCCGAAGGCGAGCTTGCTTTTGCTTTTGAGCGCAGCTCTCAGCGGTGGGTGCCCCGTCACGAGTCGCGCCACAGCCCTCGCTGCAACGA
>NZ_JBHXCW010000375.1:0-5176 GCF_042725365.1 Lentzea sp. NPDC060358
GGGAGGGGGTGTCCTCCGCGGCGCCGGGTCCCGGCTGGTGATCACCTCACTCGGGGAGCGAGGGTCACCTGGCCCCCTTGGCGGCCTGCAGGGCGAGCCTGGCGGGCAGCACGCTGGCGAGCAGTGCCAGCAGGAGGCAGATCGAGACGACCGAGAAGATCACTCCCCACGGCATCGTCATGGAGACCGTCGTGCCGAGCTGCTGGGACAGTCCGGTCTTGATCCCGAAGAGCGCGACCACCGCGACCGCCAGGCCCAGCAGGGTGCCGATCCCGACGACCAGGACGGACTCCGAGGCGACGGTCTTGAGCACCTGCCTGTTGGTGGCACCGGTCAGGCGCAGCACCGCGAAGTCGCGCTTGCGGTCCGCCGTCGCCATCATCAGCGTGTTCGCGATCGCCAGGGCGGTGTAGCCGAGCGACATGCCGATCAGCATGACGATGAAGATCCGGACGAGGCGGTCCTCCTCGGCGTCGACCGCCGCGGCGTAGGTCGCCATGTCCATCACCTCGGCGCCGAGGCCGGCCCCGATCTGGGCGGGTGCCGGGCCGACCAGGTACACCGCCGAGGTCAGCGCGGACGGGTCGTGCCGGCGGACGGTCTGGCGGGGCAGCAGCGCCTGCGTGGCCGCCGAGTTGTCCGTGATCACCGCGACCACGTCCAGGTCGACCGTCCTGCCGTCCTCGAACGTGAGCGGGGTGGACTGTCCGGTCTGGACGTTGAGCCGCTTCGCCGTGGACTCGTTCAGCACGACGGACTTCTCGCCCTGCAGGGCGTCGAGCGAACCCGACAGGACGGTGAGCCTGCTGCGCGCCTTGGCGAACTCGTCCGGCGTGACACCGATCGCGCCGAAGTGCGTGGCCTCGGGGCCGTAGAGCTCGGTCGGCAGCAACGAGGTGCCGGGGATCGCCGTCACCGCCGCCGCGTTCAGGCCGGGCGTGCCCTGCGGGACCACCACGGCGTCGGCTCGCGTCGACACCGCCTCGTCCAGCGCGTACCCGCTCGCCCTGGTCTCGAACATGCCGGCGATGAGCACCGCCAGGCCGACCGTGACCAGCACCGGAGCGGCCGTGGAGGCCGTGCGGCGGACCGCGGCGAGCGACCCCTCGCGGACCAGCATGCCGACCGCGCCCTCCCGCCGCGCCAGCGGCAGGGTGAGCACCTTGACGACCGGCGGGATGATCACCGGGGCGAGCAGGGTCATGCCGACGATCAGCGCCATCGCCGAGTACAGCGCGTTGGTGATCATGTCCTCGGACGAGGAGAGCATGGTGACCAGCAGGAGCAGGACACCGATGCCCGACACGACGCCACCGGAGATCCAGCGGGCCCTCGTCATCGGCTTCTTGTCGACGGCGGCCTCGCGCAGCGCCTCCAGCGGACGGATCTGCGAGGCCCGCCGACCCGCGGCCCAGACACCGGCGACGGCGACGCCGACACCGGCGGCGAACGACCCCAGCAGCGGGGCCACCTGCGTCTTCACCGTGAAGTTCGCCGGCTGCAGGCCCGCCGTGACGAGCAGGTTGCCCAGCAGCGGAGCCATGATCGTGCCGAGGACCATGCCGGCGATGCCCGCGACGACGCCGATCGCGACGGCCTCGCCGAACATCATCCGCTTGACCTGCTTGGGGGTCGCTCCGATGGTGCGCAACAACCCCAGTTCCCGGCGGCGCTGCACGACGCTGAACGCGAACGTCGAGGCCACGACGAAGATCGAGACGAAGCCGCCGAGGCTGCCCATCGCGACCAGGATCTGCTGACCGATCCAGCGAACCCGCTCGTCACCCTTCAGTTCGAGCCCGGTGCGTGCGGCACCGGCGAGGACCCGGCCGTCCGTGCCCTGAGCAGCCTTGGCCGCGGACTCGACCGCGGCGAGGTCGGCGCCGGGCGCCGTGACGAGACCGATGATCCGCACACCGCCGGCGAGCTCGGCCGCCGTCGCGTCGGTGACGTAGAAGCCGGGCGCGTCGACGGTTCCGGTGACGGTGAAGTCCTTCGGGCCGTCGCCGGTGAGCAGCGTGACCTTCGAACCGGGGGAGACGCCGAGCGACTTCTCGACGACCACGTCGTCGGACCTGCTCGGCGCGGCGCCCTCGCTGATCGGGTACGGCGCGAGCGCCGCGCTCGACCACGAGTGGCCCTGCGGGTTGCCGGAGTCCTGGTCGCCGGCGGGCTTGCCGCCGATGACCGCCTGGGCGTAGAAGTTGCGGTCCGGCACGGCCTTCTGCACGCCGGGGATGGCCTCGAAGGCCGTGACGAGCTCGGCGGTCCGCTCGGGGGACCAGGGCTTGGTGTCGGTGAACGTGCCGTCCTCCTGGCCGACGGCGGCGCTCTGGGCGTAGACCTGCGTGCCGGCGTACCGGCCGGGGATCTCCGGCTGGGCCGACATCAGCACCAGACCGGTCATGGAGAGGATCGCGACGCCGAGGAAGACGGCGACGAACGTGCCGGTGAAGCTGGTCCAGCGGGCCTTGAGGGTGGCGATGCTCAGCATGGCTGCTCCTGACGGTTCGCCATGGCGGTGGCGATGGACTCGGCCGTGAACGGCCCGAAGAGCTCGTCGGTGACGCGGCCGTCGGCCATCAGCAGCACGCGGTCGGCGTACGCGGCGGCGGCGGGGTCGTGGGTCACCATGATCACGGTCTGCTGGTGGCGGTCGACGATGTTGCGCAGCAGGGAGAGGACGTCGCGGGAGGTCTTGGTGTCGAGGGCACCGGTCGGCTCGTCGGCGAACACCGCGGCCGGCCTGCTGATCAGGGCGCGGGCGATGGCGACGCGCTGCTGCTCACCACCGGAGAGCTCGCTCGGCCGGTGCCCGCCGCGGCGGGCCAGGCCGACCTCGGCGAGGGCGGCGCTGACCTGGTCGTGGCTCGGCGCCCGGCCGGCCAGGCGGCCCGGCAGCGCCACGTTCTGCTCGGCGGTCAGCGCCGAGACGAGGTTGAAGGACTGGAAGACGAACCCGATCCGGTCGCGGCGCAGCAGGGTCAGCTGCGTCTCGTCGAGCGTGCTCAGGTCGACGTCCCCGATGAGGATCTTGCCGCTGGTGGGGCGGTCGAGGCCGGCGGCGCAGTGCAGCAGGGTCGACTTGCCCGAACCAGACGGACCCATCACCGCGGTGAAGGTTCCCGCCCGGAAGGAGGTCGTCATGTTGTTCAGGGCGGTCACCGACTGCGCTTCCGAACCGTAGACCTTGGAGACTGACCACATTTGGACGCTGTCTGTCGTTGGCATGACACAAATTCAACCGCCCGGCGAGGTCGCCAACAATCGCGCTGGAACGAGAATCGGGGGTATACCCAGCACTACCGTCTTCCGGGTGCGGGAACGCTACTGTCGACGCGTGTCCGATCGCACCGCACTCACCGCGCTGGCCAAGAGACCACTGAGTTTCCTCACCTCGGTGTGGCCCTGGCGGTCCATCGCCTACCTGTTGTCGAGCGCCGTGCTGGGCGCCGTCGCGCTCACCGTCGTGGCCGCGTGGGCGGTCGAGTCGGCGGTTCCGGGCGGCGTCGCCGTCGCACTCGCCGTGGTGTTCGCGCTGTTGTTCTGCTGGTTTCTCGCGCCGCATTTCGAATTGTTCAGAACGCGGCTCGTGGATCTCGACCTCGCCGACGACGCGCAGAAAATGCGCCGCGGCGGAGTGAGTTCCCGGGAACTGGGTTATGCGTTCGGTTCCCTGCTCGCGCTGTGGTGGATGGACCTGGGAGTGCTCGCCGTCGCGCTGGGCGTGCCGGCCGCGCTGATCACCGCGCCGCTGCAGCCGACCGTCGTGCCCGTGCTCGGCTACGCCCTCGCCGCCGCCGGGGTGCTGCTGGTCCCGGTCGCCGCCTACCCGATCACGGCCTGGGCCGGTGCGCGCGCCGTCGCCGCGAGGGCGATTCTCGCGCCGCCGAAGACGACGCTCGGCGAGGTCGTGCAGTCCCGTGCCCGGCTCGTCGACGCGTTCGAGGCGGAACGGCGCCGCATCGAACGGGACCTGCACGACGGCGCGCAGCAACGCCTGGTGGCGCTCGGCATGAAGCTCGGCGTGGCCCTGATCGACGCACCGGACGGGCAGCTGCGCCAGGACCTGACCGAGGCGCACGAGCTGGCGAAGCTCGCGCTGACGGAGCTGCGCGAGCTCATCCGCGGCATCTACCCGCAGGTGCTGACCGACCGCGGCCTGGGCCCCGCGATCCGCGACGTGGCCGGCCGGTCGAGCGTCCCCGTCGAGGTTGATTTCGTCCTGGACGAACGGTTTTCCACCACGATCGAAGTCGCGGCATACTACGTCGTGTCCGAGGCGCTCACGAACGTCGCGAAGCACAGCGGTGCGAGCAGGGCGATGGTGCGCGGCTCGAGGACCGGCGACCTGCTGGTGATCGAGATCGTCGACGACGGGACCGGCGGCGCGGACATCCGCGGCGGCACCGGCCTGCAGGGGCTGGCCGACCGCCTCGCCGTCGTGGACGGCACACTGTCGATATCGAGTCCGGCCGGTGGGCCGACCCTGCTTCGAGTGGAGATTCCGTGCCTGCAGACCGCCAGCTCCGGGTAGCCATCGCCGATGACGCGGTGCTGCTGAGAGAGGGGCTTGTGGGCCTGGTGCAGCGCTTCGGGCACACCGTCGTCGCCTCGGTGGGCGATCCGGACGCGCTGCTCGCGGCCGTACCGCCGGGATCGGCGGACATCGTGGTGACGGACGTGCGCATGCCGCCGACGTTCACCGACGAGGGCATGCAGGCGGCGCTCGAGCTGCGCCGCGCGCAGCCGGGCCTGCCCGTTCTCGTGCTGTCGCAGTACGTCGAGCAGACCTACGCCGCCGAGCTGCTCGACTCGGACCGGGGCGCGGGCATCGGGTACCTGCTCAAGGACCGCATCGGCGACGTCGCGCAGTTCGCCGACGCCGTGGTCCGGGTGGCCGACGGCGGCACGGTGATCGACCCGGAAGTGGTGCGGCAGCTGGTGTCGCAGTCGAGGCAGCCGCTCGACCGCCTGACGCCGCGGGAGCTCGAGGTGCTCGGGCTGATGGCCGAGGGCAGGGCGAACGGCGCGATCGCGGCGGCGATGTTCGTGGGCGAGGCGGCGGTGGCCAAGCACATCGCGTCGATCCTCACGAAGCTGGACCTGCCGCAGGGCAAGGACACCCACCGCCGCGTGCTCGCGGTGCTGGCCTACCTGCGCGACCCCCGCACTG
>NZ_JBHXCW010000376.1:0-5092 GCF_042725365.1 Lentzea sp. NPDC060358
ATCCCCCTCCACGTGTGGCCCGCTCTTGGTGCGGCTTGTGACGGGGCACCCACCGCAACGCAACCACCAACGCAACGCGCAGCCGCCCAACGCACCAGGCGTGCCATCAACCCGCCCAGGGCGCGGTGCCCCCGATCAGATTGCCGGGGGTCCGGGGGCAGAGCCCCTGGGGGAAGCACGCAACGCAAGCCGGCCGCCCGCAAGGCGACCACCCGCCCAGGCCGCACCCGGGAAACCCTACAAAACCCCAGCAGTAGACTCCCGAACCACCAGCGCGGTGGCCAACTCGATGTGCAGAGCCGCAGGCGAATGCCCGTCCAGCACCCGCATCAACTGAGCGACAGCGATCCGCCCCATCTCCTCCAGGGGCTGCCGCACGGTGGTGAGCCCGGGAACAACGGCCCCGGCCAGATCGATGTCGTCGAACCCGACCACGGACAACTCCCGGGGCACCCGCAGCCCGAGCGAGCGAGCGGCCTGCAACACCCCCACCGCCACCTTGTCGTTGAAGCACACGACAGCACTGGGCCGGGGCGACAGGGACAACAACTCGGCGGCGGCCCTCGCCCCCTGCGCCACGGTGGGTTCGACGTGCCGCAACCGATCGGCCGACAACAGCACCCCGGCGGAGGCCAGCGCGGCTCGATGACCGGCCAGCCGGGCATCCCCGGCGAGCCACTCCTCGGGTCCGGCGATCACGGCGATGTCCCGGTGCCCCAGCGAGATCAGGTGGTCGGCGACGGCCCGGGCCCCGGACGAGTGCGCGGCGGACACGGCGGCCACGTCGGGCGGTGGCGGGGTCCGGGGGTCCACGACGACGAACGGGAACCCGCCGGAGGACAAGGCGACCAGCGCATCCCCCTCCTCCGGCGGCAAGATCAGGATCGCCCCGTCGGCGCCGGACTCGGGCAGCCGGGACAGCGCGTCGGTGCCCTGCCCCGACTCCCCCGCGTCCAGCACCAGCCGAGCCCCGTGCAGCTTCAGCCCCTCGGCGATCGACGAGACGATCAGCCCGAAGTAGTCGGTGAGCACGTAAGGACACCGCACGTAGACCGTGCGGACGCGGACGGACGCCGCGGCGCGGTGCCGTTCCACGGCCTGCAGCACCAGGTCTCGGGTCCGGGGCGCCACGTTGACGTGGTCGTTCAGCACCCGTGAGACGGTCGCGATCGACACACCGGTCTCCGCGGCGATGGCACGAACACTGGCGCGTTGTTTCACGTGTTCGATCTTGCGTTCCACCAGGTCAATGTACCGGAACTCGACCAGGCCATTGACCCTCGCCGCGCGCGGGTGTTTCATCCTGGAAGCTAACGTTTCACAGTGATGGACGGGTGTTACATGAGACGAACCGCGATCGTGGCCCTGACGCTGGGCCTCGCCGCCGCACCGGCCCCGCCCACTGCGGCGGCGTCCGGTGCACCGCAGGTCAGGGTGTGGGTGACCACGCCGGACCGGGCCGAGCTGCTGCACGAACGCCCGGCCGTCCGGTTCGGCACGACGCCCTCCGCGCAGCCCACGATCGTGGTCGACCCGGACCGCCGCTACCAGGAGGTCGACGGGTTCGGCGCCTCCATCACCGACTCGTCCGCGGAGCTCCTCGCGAACCTCGCGCCGGCCACCCGCGCCGAGACGATGCGCGCGCTCTTCGACCCCGTCCGGGGCATCGGGGTCAGCTTCCTGCGCCAGCCGGTCGGGTCCTCCGACTTCACGGCGGCCGCGGAGCACTACACCTACGACGACGTGGCGCCCGGCCGCACCGACTTCGAGCTGCGGCACTTCAGCGTCCGCCACGACGAGGCGAAGATCCTCCCGTTGCTGCGCGAGGCGAAGCGGCTCAACCCGCGCCTGAAGGTCATGGGCACGCCGTGGAGCCCGCCGGCGTGGATGAAGACCACCGAATCGCTGGTGGGCGGCCGGCTCAAGGACGACCCGCGGATCTACGACGCCTACGCGCGGTACCTGGTGGAGTTCGTCCGGGCGTACGCGAGGGCGGGCGTCCCGGTCGACTTCCTGTCCGTGCAGAACGAGCCGCAGAACCGCACGCCCGACGCCTACCCCGGCACGGACATGCCGGTGGCGCAGCAGATCGAGGTGATCGAGGCGCTCGGCCCGAAGCTCAGGGCCGCGAGCCCGCGCACGAAGATCCTCGGCTACGACCACAACTGGGCCACGCACCCGAACGACGGCACCGCGGAAGCCGACTACCCGTACCAGGTCCTGCGATCCCCCGCGGCGAAGTGGCTCGCCGGCACCGCCTACCACTGCTACTACGGCGACCCGAGTGCGCAGACGGCACTGCACGACGCCTTCCCGGACAAGGGGATCTGGTTCACCGAGTGCTCCGGGTCCAGGGGCGCGGCCGACCCGCCCGCCAAGGTCTTCAGCGACACGCTGCGCTGGCACGCCCGCAACGTCGTGCTCGGCACCACCCGCAACTGGGCGCGCAGCGCGGTCAACTGGAACATCGCGCTCGACAGCACCGGCGGCCCGCACAACGGCGGCTGCGCGACGTGCACCGGGCTGGTGACCGTGCAGCCGGACGGCTCCGTCGTGACCGACGCCGAGTACTACACGATCGGCCACCTCTCGAAGTTCGTGAAGCCGGGTGCGCGCCGCATCGCCAGCACCTCGTTCGGCACGACCGGCTGGAACGGACAGGTCATGGACACCGCGTTCCGCAACCCCGACGGCTCCACGGCCCTGGTGGTGCACAACCAGAACGACGAGCCGCGCGCGTTCGCGGTCAACGCCGGCGACCGCACGTTCGAGTACACCTTGCCCGGCGGCGCGCTGGCGACGTTCACCTGGACCGCGCAGCACCGCGGCGGACTCGGCCTCGTGCCGCTGACCGGTGCGACCGCGACCCCCGACGGCGCGGCGGCGATCGACGACGACGCGTCCACCCGGTGGTCCAGCGGCGCCGCGCAGGCCCCCGGCCAGTTCCTGCAGGTCGACCTGGGGCGCCGGACGGACTTCCGCCGGGTCGCCGTCGACTCCGGCGGCGACCTCGGCGACTACGCCCGCGCGTGGGAGCTCTCGGTGAGCAACGACGGCACCACCTGGCGCACCGTCGCCAGTGGACGGGGTGCCGGCCAGCTCACGAACATCGACGTCCGCCGCACCAGCGCGCGGTACCTGCGCATCACCTCCACCGGTGCCGCGAGCAACTGGTGGAGCATCGCCGATTTCCGCCTCTACCGCTGAGGAACGAGAACGGGCGCGTCCAACCCCCTGCAAGGAGCGCTGATGTCAATGACGACGAAACGCTGGCGCGGCATCGCGATCGCCGCGGCCGTCGTGACGGCGGGGAGCACCCTGGTGTCCCCCGCCGCCACCGCGGCCACGAACGCGAGCGTCTGGCTCACCACGGCCGACCGGTCGAACCTGCTGCGGCAGCAGGGCGACGTGGCGTTCGGCTCCGGCGGCAGCGGTGCCACGATCACGGTCAACCCGAACACGACCTACCAGTCGATGGTCGGCTTCGGGGCGTCGTTCACGGACGCGGCCGCGTGGAACATCTTCACCTCACCGCGCCGCACCGAGATCATGAACAACCTCTTCAACAAGAGCACCGGCATCGGCATGAGCTTCCTGCGCCAGCCGATCGGTGCGACCGACTTCTCCCGCAGCTTCTACACCTACGACGACGGCGCGGCCGACCCGACGCTGTCCCGGTTCTCCACCTCGCACGACAACGCCTACATCCTGCCGCTGTTGCAGCAGGCCAAGCAGCTCAACCCGCAGCTCGCCGTGATGGCGACGCCGTGGAGCGCGCCGGCGTGGATGAAGAACAACAACAGCCTCGTCCAGGGCTCGCTCAACGACGGCCGGATCGGCGTCTACGCCGACTACCTCGTCAAGTTCGCCCAGGCGTACAAGGCCGCCGGCATCCCGATCGACTACCTGAGCGTGCAGAACGAGCCCAACTTCGAACCGCCGGGCTACCCCGGCATGAGGATGTCGGCGCAGCAGCAGGTCAACGTCATCAACACGCTGGTGCCGAAGCTGCGCGCGGCCGGTGAGCAGGCGCGGATCCTCGGCTACGACCACAACTGGGACGACACGACCTACCCGCAGACCGTCAACAACGGCGCGGGCGGCAACGTGATCGGCTCCGCGTGGCACTGCTACGGCGGCAACCCGGGCGGCCAGTCCGTGGTGAAGAACAACCAGCCGGGCAAGGACATCTTCTTCACCGAGTGCTCCGGCACGCGGTCAGGAGACGACGCGTCGACGTTCCGCGACACGTTGCGCTGGCAGGGCATCAACCTCGCGATCGGCGCGACCCGCAACCACGCGCGGTCGGTGGCCATCTGGAACATGGCGCTGGACCAGAACAACGGCCCGGTGATCGGCAGCTGCACCAACTGCACGGGCGTCGTGCGCACCAACGGCAACGACGTCACCTACAACGCCGAGTACTACGTGCTCGGGCACCTGTCGAAGTTCGTGCAGCCCGGCGCGGTGCGCATCGACTCGACCGGCTACGGCGAGGGCGGTGTCCAGAACGTCGCCTTCCGCAACCCGGACGGCCGGATCGTGCTCGTCGCGCTGAACTCGGGCGGCCAGCAGAACTTCCGCGTCTCCTACCACGGCCAGACGTTCGGCTACAGCCTGCCCGCGGGCGCGATGGCGACGTTCACCTGGCCCGGCACGCTCGACCCCGGTCCGCCGCCGACCGGCCGCACCGGGGCGATCACCGGCCTGGGCGGCAAGTGCCTCGACGTCACCGACGGCTCGACGGCCAACGGCACCCTCCCGCAGCTGTGGACCTGCTCCAGCGGCCCGAACCAGACGTGGACCCTGTCCTCCGACGGCACGGTGCGCGGCCTGGGCAAATGCCTCGACGTGACCGGCAACGGCACGGCCGACGGCACCGCGGTGCAGCTGTGGGACTGCTTCGGCGGCGGCAACCAGCGCTGGACCGCGTCGAACGGGACGCTGGTGAACGCGGGCAGCGGCAAGTGCCTGGACGTCACCGGCAACAACACCGCGGACGGCGCGAAGCTCCAGATCTGGTCCTGCACGGGCGGCGCCAACCAGAGGTGGGCGGTTCCGGCGTGAGTCGCCGACGGCCGGTGCCCGCAGA
>NZ_JBHXCW010000377.1:0-5051 GCF_042725365.1 Lentzea sp. NPDC060358
GCGATCACCCGGCGCGGGGTGTTCGGCCTGTGCGGGGTGCGGGGGGGGGGGGGGCGCCGGCGGGGCGGGGGGGTCTCGGCGGCCGGGGGGGCCCCGGGGGTGGGGCCCCCGGGCCCCCACCACCTGACCGGGTGAAGTCCGGTCCGAAAGAGTGCGGTGGCTGGAACCGCGGTCTCGCGGTCCGGTAAGCCCTCCGCCGTGCGTTTGCCTCACGCGGTATGGATCGGCGGGCTCCTGGTGCCCGCGCTGCTGGCCGCCACCGGCGTGTTCGTTCACGCTGGCGGCATCGAACGGACGCTGGACGCCGACGTGCGGACAGCTCTGGGAAAGGCCGGCTACCACGGCGTCGTCTCGGTGAGCGGCCGGTCGGTCGTGGTCAGCGAGGTCTCGCCGCGCTCGGCCGACGCCGTGCGCGCCGTGGTCTCGGACGTCTCCGGCGTCGGTGACACCGACGTGCGCACGGCCGAGCCCGAACAGCTGCTGGTCGCCCTGCGCGGAGCGGAGCTGCTGCTGTCCGGGGCGGTGGCCGACGACGTCGAACGGCGCGCGCTGCTCGGCGCGGTGCAGGCCGGCGACCACCGCGTCACGGCGGCGCTGCGGCTCGGCGGCACGCTGCCGATCCCGCCGTCGGTCGTCGCGCGGCTGGTGAACGCCGTGCTGTCGGCGAAGGTGTCCGACGTGACCGCGACCGTCCACCACGGCCAGGCGGCCCTCGCCGCCCGCGTGCCCGACGAGGAGCGCGCCAAGGCCCTGCGCGCCGCCGTCGAGGACGCGACCAACGGCCTGCGGGTCACCGACCGCGTCGAGGTCGGGCCGTCGGCGGTCGCCGGCGACCTGGACGTCGAGGCGCTGCACGACTCGGTCGGCCGCCTCGTGAACGGCAACGGCGCGATCCGGTTCGTGCAGGGCACCACGGCGTGGGAGGGGCACGGAACGGTGCTCGTCGAACGCGTCGCGCGCATGCTCCTCGTCGCCCCGCGCGCCTCGATCACGCTGGTGGCGCACGGCACCGATCCGGCCGTGGCGCAGAAGCGCGCCCAGATGGTGCGCGACGTGCTGGTCGGCCAGGGAGTGTCGCCCGCCTTGATCGCCACCGAGACCCGTCCCGCCCCCGACGAGTTCGACCCGGCCACCCGCCAGGTCGACGTCGTCGTCCGTTAGGAGTTCCCGTGCTCTGGTTGTTCTCGCAGATGTTCGCGCTGTGCGCGGTGTCGTTCGCGCTCGGCTCGCTGCTGACGTGGCTCGCGGTGCGCGGCCGCCTGAAGACCGACCCGCCCAAGCAGGTGCTGGCCCTGCCCTCGCCGCGGCTCACCGCCGAGAAGGTGGTCGTGGAGCAGCCGGCGGAGACGCCCGTCGCGCGGCCGAAGCCGTTGCCGCTCAAGGGGAACTCGAAGACGATGGTCTACCACACGCCCGACTCGCCGTACTACCGGCGGATGAAGGGCGACACCACGTTCGCGACGGAGGCCGAGGCGGTGGCCGCGGGCTACCGGAGGTGGAACACCAAGGGCCGCGTCAAGGCTTGACCCGCTCGAAGGCTTCAGTGCGGGCCGAACTGCATGTCCGGCGCATGGACCTGAGAAGATGCGGTCGTGCTGGAGACCAGGCTGCTCGCGACGGTGAACCGGCTCGCCGGCCCGATCCGCGGCGCGGGGGTCGTCCTGATCAGCCTGTTCGGCGCCTTCTCGCTGGGCACGGCACTCGGCTGGGGGCTCTTCGGGTTCGTCGCGCTGACCTCGGTCGCGGACTTCCGGCTGCCGCGCGCGGCGCTGCCGGTGGCGTTCGCCCGGGTCGTGGTGCTGGCGGTGCTGCTGGGCACCGGCGCGGAGCAGTGGGTGCTCACGGTGCTCACCACGACGCTGATCACCTGGCAGTGGCAGTGGCCGCCGCGGGTCACGGTGCCCGCGACCACCGGGCTGCTCGCGGTGCAGGTCGCGGTGGCCGGACCGGACGTGCTGGTGCGGGCCGTGCTGGAGGTCGTCCTCGCGCGGCTGGCCTACGAGCTGCTGCGCCGGTCGAGCAGGCGGGTCGACGTGCTGCGCGAACGGGCCGCCGAGCAGACCCGCGCGGCCGCCGTCGCGCTGGACCGCGGGCGCCGCGAACGCGAGTACCTCGCCCTGCTGCACGACACCGCCGCGGCGACGTTCCTGATGGCGGCGCACGGCGGCGACCCCGCCGCGGTGGCCGCGCAGGCCCGCCGTGACCTGGTGGTGCTGGCCGAGCGGGACGGCGGGCAGGGCACCGCGGACCTCGGCGCGGCGCTGACGTCGGCGGCCAGGGACAGCGCGCTCGCGGTGCGGGTGTCCGCCGAGGTGGTGCCGGTGCCCGCGGGGGTGGCGCTCGCGTTCGTGCGGGCGGTGCGGGAGCTGCTGGCGAACGTCGAACGGCACGCGGGCACGTCCGAGGCGGAGCTGACGGTCGTGCGGGACGGGCGGGGCGCCGTCGTCGTGCTGCGCGACCACGGCCGCGGGTTCGTGCCGCGGGACGTGCCGGACCACCGGCGCGGGCTGCGCGGGTCGGTCGTGGAACGGCTGCGGGCGGCCGAGGCCTCGGCGGTGGTCGAGTCGGTGCCGTCGCGGGGCACGACGGCGCGGCTGGTGTGGCCGGCCGATGACTGACCACGCCGTCCACGCCACCACGCGGCAGGTTCTCGTCGTCGTGGTCTTCGCCGTGCAGCTGGTGCTCACGCTGCCGTCGCTCGTGTCGCACCAGCAGGGGCCGGCCGCCTGGCTCGCCTACGCCCTGCTGACCGCCGTCCTGGGGATCGTCGCCGGGCACGTCGCGGCCGGTCGCGCCGTGCTGCCCGCGGCCGTCGCCGTGCCCGTCACCGCCGCGGTGCTCGTGTCGTCGGTGCTGGCCGTGACCTCGTTGCCCGCCGGGGCGTCGTTCGGACCGGCGGACTGGGCGTTCGGGCTCGTCGGCTGGTACCTGCTGCTCGTCCTCGCGGACCGCCCGAGGGTCCTGGTGGCGGCGCTCGCCGCGCACATCTGCTTCTGCGTCGCGTGGTTCGCGCACGCGGGCGACGGGGACGTGGGCACGGCCGGGGTGGTGATCCTCAGCGGCACCAGCTTCCAGCTGGGCGTCCTGCTGATCACGCGGGTGCTGCTGCGCGACACCCGGCTCGCCGCGCAGGCCGCCGCCGAGCGGGACGCCGCGCGGACCCGCGAAGAGCTGGCGCGGCAACGGGAACAGGACCTGCGAGCCGGGTTCGAGGGCCAGCTGGGCGCGGTGCTGCCGCTGCTCGCGGACCTCGCCGACGAGGTCGTGACCGTGCGGGACGAGGCGACCAGGCTGCGGTGCTCGGTGGCGGCCGTGCAGCTGCGGAGGTTGTTCGCGGAGAACGACGACGTGCCGGACCCGTTGCTGCACGAGCTGACGGCCTGTGTGGACGTCGCGGAACGGCGCGGGGTGGTGGTGTCGCTCGCGGTCAGCGGCACGGCCACGGCGGTGCCGACGGAGGTGCGCCGCGAGCTGGTGGCACCGATGGCCCGGGCGCTCGCCGCCGCGGGCGGGCGTGCGAAGGTGAGCCTGCTGCGGACGGCGACCGAGGTGCGGGTGGCGGTGGTGGCGGACGCGCCGGACGTGCTGCCCGGCAACCAGGACGCGCCGGTGTCGGTGACGGTCGAGACGAGTGTCCACAGCGGACTGGTGAGGAGTGAGGCGCGATGGCGGACGACGTGACGGCGGTCGTGGTCGACGACCACCCCGTCGTGCGCGCGGGGGTCGAGCACTGGCTGGCCGCGGCGGGCATCGCGCTGCTCGCGAGCGGGGAGGACCCGGAGGTGGCGTGGACCGGCCCCGGCGCGGACGCGTCGGTGGTCGTGCTCGACCTGCACCTCGGCGGCGTCACGCCCGCGCTGTCGGAGCTGCGCAAGCTCGTGGAGGACGGCCGCAGCGTCGTCGTGTACTCGATGCGCGCCGACGACGAGGTGGTGCTGCAGTGCCTGGAACTGGGCGCGCTGAGCTACCTGACGAAGGCGGAGGGCGCCGAGCACCTGGTGCAGGCGGTGCGCGCGGCGGCGGCAGGCCAGTCGTACACGCCACCGGCGCTCGCGGGCGCGCTGGCGGGCGACTCCTCGGAGACGCGCCCGGCGCTGTCGCCGCGCGAGACGGAGGTGCTCGTCGAGTGGTTCCAGTCGGAGTCGAAGGAGTTCGTGGCGCAACGGCTGAACATCACGCTCAGCACCGTCAACTCGCACCTCGAGCGGATCAGGGTGAAGTACGCCGCGATCGGCCGGCAGGCCCCCACGAAGGCCGCCCTGGTCGCACGGGCGATCCAGGACGGGCTGATCGGCCTCGACGACCTGTAGGGCGTGTGGTGTGAACGACCGATACCGCCGTTCGTCGCAATGGCCTAGCGTGCTCGGTGACCGTCCGTAGTCGTCCGAGGAGTTCCGCCAGTGACGCACGCCCGTGGCCCCCTGTTCATCGCCGCCGCAGCGACGGCGGGCCTGCTCCTGTCGGCCTGCGGTACGGAGACGGCCGGTACGGCCAGTCCCGCGACGTCGGACATGTCGACCGCCGCCGAGACGACCACCACCACGTCCAAGCCGACCAAGGCGAGCACCTCGGGTGCCGTCCCGCCCGTCGCCGGCGCCGACGTCACGCCGCCCGGCACGAAGCTCAAGGTCGGCGCTCGCGCGGTGATCCCGTACACGCTGAGTGACAAGAGCGGCACGATGGCCGTCACCCTCACCGCGATCGAGCAGGGCGCGAAGGAGGACCTCGCGAAGTTCGGCGACCGCGCCAAGAACATCACGCCGTTCTACCTGCGGGTCAAGGTCGAGAACCTGAGCGGCACCGACCTGAGCTACACCTCGGTGTCGCTGCGCGGCGTCGGCGCGGACGGCAAGGGCACCGGCGTCATCATCAGCGGCGACACCGACAAGTGCGACTCGCAGAGCGCGCCGCGGACGTTCACGACCGCGGGGGCGTCGTTCGAGACCTGCGTGCTCAGCGGCGCGCCGGACGGCCTCGCGGTGGCCGGCGCCGAGTACAACCGCGCCGAGTACAGCAAGTCCCCGATCGTCTGGGAGAGCTGAGAGCTTGGG
>NZ_JBHXCW010000378.1:0-4963 GCF_042725365.1 Lentzea sp. NPDC060358
AGCCTGGAGGAGGTGGTTATCCCAGCGCCTTGATGACGGCCTCGGCCGACGGCGGGACCGTCGCGCGCGGGCCGATCGTGTCGCCGAGCGCGTCGAGGGTCTTGAGGCCGTCGCCGGTGATCAGCAGCACGGTCTCCGCGTCCGGGTCCAGCTGGCCCGACTCGATCAGCTTCTTCGCCGTCGCCACGGTTACGCCGCCGGCGGTCTCGGCGAAGATGCCCTCGGTGCGGGCGAGCAGCTTGATGCCCTCGACGACCTCTTCGTCGGTCACGTCCTCGATGGCGCCGCCGGTGCGGCGGACCGCGTCGAGCACGTACGGGCCGTCGGCGGGGGCGCCGATCGCGAGCGACCGGGCGATGGTGTCCGGGCGGACCGGGCGGATGACGTCGTGGCCCGCCTTGAACGCGGCGGAGATCGGGGAGCAGCCGGTGGCCTGCGCGCCGAACACCTTGTACGGCGTGGCTTCGACCAGGTCGAGCTGGCCGAGCTCGCGGAACGCCTTGTCGACCTTGGTGAGCTGCGAGCCGGAGGCGATGGGCACGACGATCTGGTCGGGCAGGCGCCAGCCGAGCTGCTCGGCGACCTCGTAGCCGAGCGTCTTCGAGCCTTCCGCGTAGTACGGGCGGACGTTGACGTTGACGAACGCCCAGTCCTCGTTCTCCGCGGCGAGCTCCTGGGCGAGGCGGTTGACGTCGTCGTAGTTGCCGTCGACGGCGATCAGGGCGCCTTCGTACACCGCGCTCATGAGGATCTTGGCGCGCTCGAGGTTGGAGGGGACGAGGACGACCGACTGCCAGCCCGCGCGGGCGGCGGCCGCGGCGACGGCGTTCGCCAGGTTGCCGGTCGACGGGCAGGCCAGCACCTTGAAGCCGAGCTCGCGGGCGGCGGCGAGTGCGACGCCGACCACGCGGTCCTTGAACGAGTGGGTGGGGTTGCCGGTGTCGTCCTTCACCCAGACCTTGCGGACGCCCAGCGCCTTGGCGAGGTTGTGCGCCTCGACCAGGCGGGTGCCGCCGGGGTCGGTGTTCGGGTGCTGGTCCACAGTGGACGGCACGGGGAGCAGGCCGCGGTAGCGCCAGATCGAGCGGGGGCCGGCTTCGATGTCCTCGCGCCGGATCTTCCCGAAGTCGTAGGCCACTTCCAGCGGCCCGAAACACTCCAGGCAGGCGTACTCCGGAGCGAGAGGAGTCTCATTACCGCACTCGCGGCACAGCAGCGCGCGGGCGGGGCCGAGGTCGAACTTGGTGCCCGTGGGCACGGAGACAGCAGTCATCGCGAGGTATCTCCTCATCTTTCCCGCGAAATCGAACGGGTCGGAATTGGCACCGTGATCGTCTGCGCGCAGTGGTGCACTGCTGCGTCGACGCCGGTTGCCGGGGCTTCTTCGGGCCGGTCCCTCTGCCCCTCTGGATGAGCGGTGTTCAGTTGTGCCCACCAAAGTACGGCACCGGTCCGCCGATCAGCCACCGACGTCCACGATCCGGGACGTGGGAGGATGCCGTCCGTGAGCGCACCGGAGTCACTGCACCTCGTCGTCGGCGAAGAGGAGTTGCTGGTCGAACGGGCGGTTCGAGCGGCGCTCGAGGCTGCGCGGACGGTCGATCCGACCGCGGACCTGACCCGCGTGCAGGTGACTGATCTCACCCCTCCCGAGCTGGCCGAACTGGTGAGCCCGTCGCTGTTCGCCGAGGGGCGCGTGATCGTCCTGCAGAACGCGCAGGACATCGGCAAGGAGATCGCCGACACCGTGCTCTCCTACGCCAAGGCGCCCGCGGACGGCGTGACGCTCGTCGTCGTGCACACCGGTGGCGGCCGCAGCAAGGCGGCGAAGGACCTGCCGGGGCAGTTGAAGAAGGCGGGCGCCGCCGTCACGGAGTGCCCCAAGGTCACCAAGTCCGGTGACCGCGAGGCGTTCGTGCGCAACGAGGTGCGGCAGGCGGGCGGCAAGATCGACCCGGAGGCCGTGGCCACGCTCATCGACGCGGTCGGCACGAACCTGCGCGAGCTGGCCGCCGCGGCGTCGCAGCTCGTGTCGGACACCGACGGCAAGGTCACGGTCGAGGAGATCCGCCGCTACCACCAGGGCAAGGCCGAGGTGACCGGGTTCGCGGTCGCGGAGAAGGCCGTCGTGGGCGATCGGGCGGGCGCGATGGAGGCGCTGCGCTGGGCCATGCAGCTGGGCGTCCCGCACGTGCTCGTGGCGGACGCGCTGGCCGATGCCGTGCGCACGGTCGCGCGCGTCTCCGCGGTCGGCAGGGCCGACCCGTTCAGCCTGGCGGGCCCGCTCGGCATGCCTCCGTGGAAGATCAAGAAGGCGCAGGCCCAGTCCCGCGGCTGGGACCAGTCGGGGCTGGCCGACGCGATGCAGGTGGTCGCGGGCCTCAACGCCGACGTGAAGGGCGTGGCGGCCGACGCCGACTACGCGCTGGAGCGCGCGGTGCTCAGGATCGTCGCGGCGCACGGTCGCCGCTGACCGCGGGGAGCACCGAAGCGAAAGGGCCCACTTCCCGGAGGAAGTGAGCCCTTTCGCAGAAGCTCGGATGAGCGTGCGGAATCAGCCCTCGAGCTGGTTCGCGCGCAGCGCCATCGCCGACTTCTTGTTGGCGGCCTGGTTGGCGTGGATGACGCCCTTGGTGGCGGCCTTGTCGAGCTTGCGGGACGCGTCCTGCAGCAGCTCCAGGGCCTTCGCCTTGTCACCGGCCTCGGCAGCCTCGCGGAACTTGCGGATGGCCGTCTTCAGGGACGACTTGACCGACTTGTTGCGCAGGCGCGCCTTCTCGTTGGTCTTGATCCGCTTGAGCTGGGACTTGATGTTCGCCATGCGACATCACCCTTCTTGTCGAAACCGGGGTTCGTGACGCGCTTCGTCGGCACCAGCCACAGCTCTGCTTCCACTGCGACCGGCTCTCCTCCACGGCGGAGTGCCGCGCGTTCACGACGAGGAAGGATATCAGGCCAGCTCAGCGCACCGCGAACGCACCCTCGTCCGCACCGGCCCGCCGTCGAACGGGGCCGAGCAGGAGGGGAGGACTCAGCCCTCGTCCGGTTCCGGTTTCTTCGGCGGGCGGCCGCGGCGAGGCATCTTCTTCGCCTCGCCGGGCAGCCGGCCCGCTTCGGCCAGCGCACGCCGCAGCAGGAACTCGATCTGCGCGTTGGTGCTGCGCAGCTCGTCGTTCGCCCACCTGCTCAGCGCGTCGTGCACGGCCGGGTCGAGCCTGAGCAGAACGCTCTTGCGATCAGCCATCAGGTGTAGAGCGACCCGGTGTTCACCACGGGCTGGGTGGACCGGTCACCGCACAGGACGACGAGCAGGTTCGAGACCATCGCCGCCTTGCGCTCCTCGTCGAGCTCGACGACGTCGTGGTCGGCGAGCCTCTCCAGCGCGAGCTCGACCATGCCGACAGCTCCCTCCACGATCCGCGTCCGGGCTGCGACGACCGCGCCCGCCTGCTGCCGCTGAAGCATGGCGTGTGCGATCTCCGGCGCGTACGCGAGGTGGGTGAGCCGGGACTCGATCACCTTCACGCCGGCGGACTGCACGCGCGCCGAGATCTCGATCGCGAGCGTCTCGGTGATCTCGTCCGCGTTCTCCCGCAACGAAAGCCCCGCCTCGTCGTGGTTGTCGTACGGGTAGCTCGTGGCGATGTGCCGCACCGCGGTCTCCGTCTGGATGGCGACGAACCGCACGAAGTCGTCGACCTCGAACCGAGCGCGCGCGGTGTCCTCGACCTGCCACACGACCACGGCGGCGATCTCGATCGGGTTGCCGTCCGCGTCGTTGACCTTCAACGTCTGCGTCTCGTGGTTGCGGATCCTGGTTGAGATCCTCTCGCGGGTGGTGAGCGGGTTCGCCCAGCGCAACCCGTCCGTGCGGACGGTGCCGACGTAGCGGCCGAGGAACTGCAGCACCCGCGCCTCACCGGGCGCGACGGTGAAGAGCCCCCGCATGATCAGCGCCGAAGCCAGGAACAGCAGGAGGCTGGTGATCATCGATCCCACCGGCGGCTCCTCGATCTCCACCGCCGTGCCGATCCCCTCGATGATCGTCCACAGCCCCACCGCGAACACCGCCAATCCCACGAAGAACATCGGCAGACCGGTCAGGTCCCGCGCGCGCTTCTCGCGGACAACCGGCGTGGGCATGTGGACCGTCGTTTCGATGGATGCGCTCATCCGACCCCCTAGCGAAGTAGTAGCTAAGTGATATCACTTTTTTCGCGGTGATCGCAAGTTACGCTGAGTCGCATGAGGGCGAAGAAGCAGCGTGTGGCCGCGTACGGGGTGTGCTTGAACGACGCCGGCGAGATCCTCCTGGCGCGCTGGCTCGGCCCGAACGGCAAGCGCTGGATCCTCCCCGGTGGCGGCATCGAGCACGGCGAGCACCCGTTCGACGCGGTCGTCCGGGAGTTCGAGGAGGAGACCGGCTTCGAGGTCGAGGTGCTGCGGCTGCTCGGCATCGACTCCGAGTTCCGCGAGGAGCCCGACCGCGACTACCACGCGCTGCGCATCATGTACGAGGTGCGCATCGTCGGGGGAGAGCTGCGCTACGAGGTGGACGGCACCACCGACTTCGCCCAGTGGTTCCCGCTCGCCGACGTCGGAACGCTCGATCGCGTGCCCTCGATCGACGCCGCCCTGGGCCTGTACCGGGACACCCCGCCGACGGGCATCCTGCGGTAGCTCTTGCGCGACGCTCACCGTCTTCTGCGACTCGCGTCCGGAAGTCCGGCCACCGACTTGTCGGGCGGTACTTACTCGTATGTGACGCGTGACTTCGATCCGCACGCGCGGTCCGGCAAGCCCGATGTCGCGGTCTCCGCACCCTGACGGCGACGTTTGCGCTGGTGGTCGTACGTTTCGCGGTCACCGGCACCCCCCGATTTGGAGATCGAAACAGGCCCGTGTAATGTTCTCCATGTCAGAGCGAAGCGGGCCGGAAATACCAACCGGAACGGGCCTGGCC
>NZ_JBHXCW010000379.1:0-4951 GCF_042725365.1 Lentzea sp. NPDC060358
GGCCCTGTCAGCTGCGACAGGGCCGGTTCGCGGGGAGGGTGGCTCAGCCGAGCAGCCCCAGGTCGAGGTCGCCCACGACCGGGACGTTGTGGGTCACGTCGGTGACGGTGCCCAGCACGTTGCCGACGCCGGCGGTGTCGCCGAGCAGGCCGGTGGCGGAGTTGGCCACGCCGGTCGCGGTGTCGAGGACGCCCGACGCGGTGTGGTGGACCTGGCCGAGGGTGTCGTCGGTCTTGATGCCGATGTTGCCGTCGGTGATGCTGTCGAGGCCGGTCGCGCTGACGACGCCGAGGCCCGCGTCGCTGCCGCCGAGCACGCCCAGCGCGTCGTGGGCCAGGCCCGTCACGCCGCCCAGGTGGCCGAGGATGCCGTCGGCGCCGGGAACGGCGGAGGCGACGCCCGCGAGCGGTGCGTCGACGGTCGCGGTGGCGGTGTCGGCCACGTCGAGGACCGTGCCGGTCAGCGGGGACGCGGTCTGGTCGAGGACCGAGGTCACGTCGTTGACGGCGGAGAAGTCACCGTCGACCTTGACGGCACCGGCGCCGTAGACGTCCGCGGTGTTCGTACCGGCCCACACGGTCAGACCGTGCTCGTCGACGGCGAGGAGGCCGGCCGAGGAGGTGGTGAGGTTGTCGAGGGACAGACCCGACGAGGTCAGCTGGGACGCGACGGCCTGCAGCTGGCTGATGGCGCCGAGCGGCCCCTCCGCCAGGACGTCCTCCACGACTCCGTCGAAGTAGACGCCCTCGAGGGCGGGCAGGCCCGCGGGGGTCTCCGGGAGCAGGTCGATGACCAGCGGGATGACTTCCTGGACGTCCACGGCGGTGATGTCCGCGAGCCCGGCCTGCTCCAGGGTGCCCTGAGCATCGGCGGCGAACGCGGCCTTGAGGGACGGGTCGCTGAGCAGGTTGAGCACGAAGTCGTGGAGCGTGCTGGGCTGGATCATCTGAGGGGACTCCTGGTGAGGCACGGATGCGTTGGGGTGATGCGCCCCAAGCTAAGAGAGCGGGGTTCCCCACAACATCGGGGATCACTCCCAGTGAATCCCCGTTCCCTGATTGGGTGACGCTCGTTGAGCCCCTAGGGGATTAGGGGCCTCGCTTGAGCGTCTCTCGTTCACCCGTGTAGGTACTGGTCGCTGCTGCGAACAGGTGAGGAAGAGACGTGGCGTACGTACTCGGAGTCGATGTCGGGACCACCCGCACGACCGCTGCCCTGTGCCGCCTCGACGGCGGCGGGGATGCCGAGATCGCGTTCGTCGTGCCGTCGTCGTTGCAGCTCACGGAGGCCGGGACGTTCTCCGTCGGACAGCCCGGCGTCCCCGGCTGGTCCGCCTCCGGCTTCGCCCGGCGGGTGGGCGACGCGGTCCCGTTCTCGCTGGGCCCGGAGACCTGCCCGGCCGAGGAGCTCACCGCGTTGCTGATCATGTGGGTCATCAGCGAGGTGGTCGCCCGGGAGGGTGAACAGCCGCGTCACGTGGCAGTGGTTCACTCGGCCGGGTGGGGCCCCTATCGCCGGGGACAGCTGTTCACGGCGCTGCGGGCGGTCGGCGTCCACGACGTGACGCTCGTGCCGGAGCCGTTCGCGGCCGCCGAGAACCACGCCGCGCGCGCCCGCGTGCTGCCGGGTTCGCCGCTCGCGGTGTTCTCGCTCGGCAGCCACGCGTTCTCCGCCTCCGTCGTGAAGCGGTCGCAGAACCGGACGTTCGAGCTGCTCAACCACGTCGAGGGCGTCGACCACCACACCGGCGCCGACTTCGACGACCTGCTGCTGGACCTGGTGCGCGGCCGGCTCGGCAAGGACGCCCCGGTGTCCGCCGCCGAGTGCGAGGCGGCGAAACGCGCGCTCGGCCAGTCCGTCGTGGTCGGCGGGGTCGAGATCGGCCGCGACGAGTTCGTCGAGGAGATCCGCCCGTCCGTCGACCACCTGGTGTCCACCTTCGTGCGGGCGCTCGGACCGGCGCAGCCCGAGGCGGTGCTGCTCGTCGGCGGCGGCTGCCGGATGACCGCGATCGGCGACGCGCTGTCGGCGTCCGTCGACTGCCGGGTCCTCGGCGAGGCCGCTCCGGAGCACTCGGTGGCCAAGGGCGCCGCCGTGGCCGCGCGGCTCGTCGTGCTGGGCCCCGACAGCGAACCGGAACCGCTCGAGACCTCCGTTCTGGTGCACACCCGTGAAGCGTCGCTGCGGTTCCCGGTCGGCGAGATCGCCGGGCCGGACGACGACGACTTCAGCACTCCACCGCCGCGACCGCCGGTGGACGTACCCCCGCTGGAGCTCCCGGTGCGGAAGGTGAAGCGCATGGCGGACGCGCTGAAACCCGCCGGACGCCGCTCCAGTTCCCGATCCGACTCCCGAGACGATGATGAGGACGGCCGTTGAGCGTGACCACGCGAGCCAGGTTGGTGCTGGACGACTCCGTGCGAGGAGTCCTCGACCGGATCAACGACGCGACACCGGGCACGAGCCTGCGCGTCGTCGTCGCGGCACCCGGCGGTCACGGCAAGACAGCGCTGCTCTCGGAGATCACGAACGCCGCCGTGCGCGTGGTCGACGACGCGCACCTGCTGGACGACTCCGCGGTGGCCGAGCTGTCCTCCGAGCCCCTGCTGGTGCTGGCCTACCGGCCGTGGCCGCGCCGTGCCGCACTGGCCGAACTGACCCGCGGCGCCGTCGTCGTGCCGCTCGCGCCGTTCACCCGCGACCAGGTCCGCGACGTCCTGCACGCCCCGAAACCGGTGGTGGACTTCGTCTTCGCGCAGACCGGCGGCGTCCCCGCGTACGTCGAGCGCCTCGGTGCCGCGTCCGAGGTGTCTGCCGAGGTCCTCGCCACGTTCCGGGGTGAGCTCGACTTCCTGGACCCGGACGTGCAGAAGTTCCTGCTGGCGGCCGAGGCCGGCGCCGCCCAGCGCCTCGACCTGCTGTCCGCGTTGCTGGACAAGGACTTCGACGAGGTCAGCGACATCATCGAGGCCGCCCGCGCGACCGGCGCGCTCGCCGAGGACGGGACGCTGCTGCCCCTGGCGCACCGCGCCGTCGGCGCGCTGACCCGTGCCGAACGGCGGATCGCGGTCCGCCAGAAGCTCGCCCAGCTGCAGCTCGACCGCGGCGGACCCGTGCTCGACCTGGTGCGGCCTCTGCTGGACACCGGCATCGGCGGTCCCGTCTTCGCGGCGGCCGCGCGGGAGGCCCTGTCGTCCGATCCGGCGCTGGCCGCGCGGTTGTTCAAGGCCTCCACCGGTGGTGGGGCACCGTCCGCCGAGACCGCCGCCTCGTGGGCGACCGCCTCGGCGATGGCCGGCGACCTGGACGGCGCCCTGCGGCTCGCCGACCAGGTGATCAGCGCTCCGGACTCCTCGTACCGGCGCACGGCTGCCGAGGTCGCCGCTGTCGCTCTGGCCCACCGCGGGCAGCTGGCGCGTTCCACGGAGTTGTTCCGCTGGGCCGCCACGCCGTACGCGGCCGCCTTCGCCGGGATCGGGTTGATCGGCACCGGCCACCTCTTCGAGGAGACGCCCCCGCAGCCGCCCACGATGCTCGGCGGCGCGGCTTCGTTGATGCTGCAAGGAGTTCGGCAGTCGGTGTCCGGCGCCGAGACCGCCGCCCTGTCGACGCTCGTGCGGGCTTCCTCGATGCTCGAACCCGCCGGCGGCGCCGTGCTGCTGCCCGACTCACCCGCGGCGCTGGCCGCCCTGGTGGCCGTGCACTGCGGCGAGCCCAACGTCGCCGAGTCGGTGCTGGACCGGGCCGTCGAGACCGGCACCGGTGGCGTGCTGATGTCCGTGCGGCACCGGTTGTTGCAGGCCTGGCTGCACATGCTGCGCGGCAACCTCGCCGTCGCCCGCGAGACCCTGATGTCGGTGCGCGGGGCCTTCGAGCCCCGCGACTGGATCTTCGCCGTCGCGCTCGAGGTGGGCGTGGCTCGGCGCAACTCCGACCTGGCCACCCTGCGCCGCACCTGGGAACAGGCTTGCGAGGCCGTGCTCCGGCACCCGGTGGACCTGTTCTCCCTGCTGCCGTTGGGCGAGTTCGCCGCTGCCGCCGCCCGGCTGAGGGACCAGGGCCGGTTGGCGCCGCACCTGGCGCAGGCCTCCGCCCTGCTGCGGTCGCTGGGGAACCCGCCGCTGTGGGCCACGCAGTTGCACTGGAGCCTGCTGCACGCGGCGATCATCGACGAGAACACCGCGGCGGCCGAGGAACACGCCGCGGCCCTGGCGGTGAACGCGTCGCGGAACAGGTACTGCGCGGTGGTGTCCGCCGCTGCCGAGTGCTGGCTGGACGTCGTGGCCGGCAAGGTCGACCCCGACCGGGTCGAGGAGACCGCCCGCGGGCTGCACGCCGTCGGGCTGTGGTGGGACGCGTCCCGGCTGGCCGGGCAGGCCGCCATCCGGACTTCCGATCGGCAGGCGATGGTTCGGCTGCTCGACTGCGCGCGGTTGCTGCAGGGGCGTGCTGTTTCCGCTCGTCGGGTGGTGGAGAGCGATGTTCCCGTGATCGAGGACGCCGGGAAGCTGTCCGACCGGGAGCGGGAGGTGGCTCAGCTGGTGCTGGAGGGGATGACGTACAAGCAGGTGGGGGACCGGTTGTTCATCTCCGCCAAGACCGTCGAGCACCACATGGCTCGGATGAGGCAGCGGCTTGGGTCTACTTCTCGGTCTGATCTTTTGGCTCAGTTGCGGCACATCGTGGGGGGTTCGGCTTCTTAGCTGTTCCGCTGGGGGGGCGGCCGGGCGGGTGGTCGCCTTGCAGGTTGCGGCCAGGAGGGTGGTCACCTTGCGGGCGGCCTGTTCCTGGTGCGTGCGTTCCCCAGGGGCTCTGCCCCCGGACCCCCGGCAATCTGATCGGGGGCACCGCGCCCCCGGCGGGTTGATGGCACGCCTGTTGCGTTGGGCGGCTGCCCGTTGCGTAGGTGCTTGCGTTGGCGGTGGAGCCCCGTCACGAGTCACACCGGAGC
>NZ_JBHXCW010000380.1:0-4921 GCF_042725365.1 Lentzea sp. NPDC060358
ACCTCGACGTGCACGTCATGCGCCGGTGCGCACCGTCGCGTCGAACGCGACCCGGTCCGGGATCAGCTGCAGCCGGACGTGCTGCCGCAGCCTTCGCACAGGTAGCAGGAGCCGGCCGGGCGCATCTTCGTGCCGCAGGTCATGCACAGCGGCGCGTCGGCTGCCTTGCCCAGGTGCAGTTCCAGCAGCTCGGTCGAGCTGCCGACCTGCTTCGGCGCCGCGGTCTCGACCTCGACGGCCGGGGCCGCCTCCACCGAGCCGCGCAGGCCCTCGATGTCCACATCGGACGGTGCCGGGGCGCCGTACTCTCCGGCCACCTGCGCCGAACGCTCGTCGGCGGTGAAGATGCCGAGCTGCGCGCGCTTGTCGTACGGCAGGTAGTCGAGCGCCAGGCGGCGGAACAGGTAGTCGAGCACCGACGTCGCGATGCGGACGTCCGGGTCGTCGGTCATGCCCGCCGGCTCGAAGCGCAGGTTCTGGAACTTCGAGACGTAGAACTCGAGCGGGATGCCGTACTGCAGACCCACCGAGATGGACATCGAGAACGCGTCCATCACGCCGGACAGCGTCGAGCCCTGCTTGCCGAGCTTGACGAACACCTCGCCGAGACCGTTGTCCGGGTAGGAACCGGCGGTCAGGTAGCCCTCGGCACCGCCGACCGTGAACGACACGGTCTGCGACGGGCGCTTCTTCGGCAGGCGCTTGCGGACCGGGCGGTACTCGACGACCGTCTCGGTGGCGGCCTTCTTCTCCTCGGCCGCCTTCGCGCCCTTGCCGGCGGACAGCGGCTGGCCGACCTTGCAGTTGTCGCGGTAGATCGCGAGCGCCTTCAGGCCGAGCTTCCAGCCCTGGTAGTAGATCTCCTCGACGTCCTCGACGGTCGCCGTCTCCGGCATGTTGACCGTCTTGGAGATCGCGCCGGAGAGGAACGGCTGGGTGGCCGCCATCATCCGCACGTGGCCCATGGGCGCGATGGAGCGCTCGCCCATGGCGCAGTCGAAGACCTCGTAGTGCTCGCGGCGCAGGCCCGGCGCGTCGACGACGTGGCCGTGCTCGCCGATGAACTCGACGATCGCCTCGATCTGCTCGTCCAGGTAGCCCAGCGCCTTGAGGGCGCGCGGCACCGTCTGGTTGACGATCTGCATCGAGCCGCCGCCGACGAGCTTCTTGAACTTGACCAGGGCCAGGTCCGGCTCGATACCGGTGGTGTCGCAGTCCATCATCAGGCCGATGGTGCCGGTGGGGGCCAGCACGGACGCCTGGGCGTTGCGCCAGCCGTTCTTCGCGCCGATCTCCAGGGCCTGCTGCCAGGCCTCGGTCGCGACCTTGTGCACCGACGAGTCGTTCGCGTGGTAGGTGCGGATCAGGTCGTTCGCGGCGGCGTGCTTGCGCATGACGCGCTGGTGCGCGGTGGCGTTGCGCTTGTAGCCGTCGTACGCGCCGACCATGCCCGCGAGCTCGGCGGAGCGGCGGTAGGAGACACCGGTCATCAGCGAGGTGATGGTCGCGGCGAGCGCGCGGCCGCCCTCGGAGTCGTACGCGTGGCCGGTCGCCATCAGCAGCGCGCCGAGGTTGGCGTAGCCGATGCCCAGCTGGCGGAACTTGCGGGTGGTGTCCGCGATCGGCTCGGTCGGGAAGTCCGCGAAGCAGATCGAGATGTCCATCGCGGTGATGATCAGTTCGACGGCCTTGGCGAACGTGACGGCGTCGAAGCGGCCGTCGTCGCCGAGGAACTTCATCAGGTTGAGCGACGCGAGGTTGCAGCTCGAGTTGTCGAGGTGCATGTACTCCGAACACGGGTTGGACGCGGTGATGCGGCCCGACTCGGGGCAGGTGTGCCAGTCGTTGATCGTGTCGTCGTACTGGATGCCGGGGTCGGCGCACTCCCAGGCGGCCTTCGCCAGCTTGGTGAAGAGGTTCTTGGCGTCGATGCGCTCGATGACCTCGCCGGTCTGCCGGCCGCGCAGGCCGAAGTCGCCGCCGCTCTCGTAGGCGTGCATGAACTCGTCCGACACGCGGATCGAGTTGTTCGCGTTCTGGTACTGCACCGACACGATGTCCGCGCCACCGAGGTCCATGTCGAACCCGGCGTCGCGCAGCGCGCGGATCTTGTTCTCCTCCTTCGCCTTGGTCTCGATGAACTCCTCGACGTCCGGGTGGTCGACGTCGAGGACGACCATCTTGGCCGCGCGGCGCGTGGCGCCACCGGACTTGATGGTGCCCGCGGACGCGTCGGCGCCGCGCATGAACGACACCGGGCCGGACGCGGTGCCGCCGGAGGACAGCAGCTCCTTGGAGGAGCGGATGCGGGAGAGGTTCAGGCCGGCACCGGAGCCGCCCTTGAAGATCAGGCCCTCCTCGCGGTACCAGTTGAGGATCGACTCCATCGTGTCGTCGACCGCGAGGATGAAGCACGCGCTGACCTGCTGCGGCGAGCTCGTGCCGACGTTGAACCACACCGGCGAGTTGAAGCTGAACACCTGGTGCAGCAGCATGTAGGTGAGCTCGTGCTCGAAGATCTCGGCGTCCTGCTCGCCCGCGAAGTAGCCGTGCTCCCGGCCGGCGCCCACGTAGGTCTTCACGACGCGGTCGATCAGCTGGCGCAGCGACTGCTCGCGCTTGTCGCTGCCGACGGCACCGCGGAAGTACTTGCTGGTGACGATGTTGGTGGCGTTCACCGACCAGGACTCGGGGAACTCGACCCCGCGCTGCTCGAAGTTCACCGAGCCGTCACGCCAGTTCGTCATGACGACGTCGCGGCGCTCCCAGGTGACCTCGTCGTAGGGGTGGCGGCCCTCGGTGGTGTAGACGCGCTGGACCTTCAGCGCGGCAGGCTTGGCAGCCGCCCGTGCGGCTGTCTTCTTGGCTGAGCCGCCGACGGTCTCGGTCACGGTGGATCTCCCTAGTGCAGTGCTCGGAAAAAGAAGGATTGCTTCGCGCGCTGAAGTGCGCGCGGACTACTGCTCGGCCGGTGCTTCCTCGGTCCGCGCAGTACGAAGATCAAGAATTTCCTTCTCGAAGTCCTCGACGGACGAGAAGGACCTGTAAACGCTCGCGAAGCGCAGATAAGCGACCTCGTCGAGCTCGCGCAGAGGGCCGAGAATGGCGAGCCCCACCTCGTGGCTCGCGATTTCCGCGCACCCCGTCGACCGGATCGACTCCTCCACCTGCTGAGCCAGCACCTGGAACGCGTCCTCGTCGACCGGGCGGCCCTGGCACGCCCTGCGCACGCCGACGACCACCTTGTCGCGGCTGAACGGCTCCGTCACGCCGGAGCGCTTGACCACGGCGAGAACCGCTTCTTCGACCGTGGTGAACCTGCGGCTGCAGCTGTTGCAGGAGCGTCGGCGCCGGATCACCTGGCCTTCGTCGACCTCGCGGGAGTCGACCACCCGCGAGTCCGAATGGCGGCAGAACGGACACCGCACGCCACCTCACCCCTTCCCCCGCACAGCATTCACCGCAGCAACCACACTGGTCGGGTTACCCACAACCTGTGGACTACTTTCAGCGGTGCAACCACTAGATGTAGGGGTAGAACCTAGATCGCAACCGACGTCGAAGCAAGTCGACACGACGCCCGGCGTGTCACCCTGTTGGGCGAACCGGTGACGATCAGCGGTGATTACGCAAAGATGCCCGCAATGACGGAGAGTTCACGTCATCACGGGCGCGGGAAACACAAGATGTGGGGGCAGGCTTACGGGGTGACCCCAGCCTGCTGTAGGTAGAGCACGCCGAGCGCGACCACCGTGAGTGCGCTCAAGACGCCGACCGCGACCAGTTCGAACAACGACTCGCGCTTCGGGCGGACCTCGCACGAGCTCGACTCGCGCGTGGCGGGCACGACCACGGGGTGCGGCCTCGTCGCCGGTCGGCGCGGCATGACCCTCGGACCCGAACGGAGGGGACGCCCCGCTGCGACGTCCGCGTCCTCGGCAACGCGCAACCGCTTCTCGACGAGCACCGCCATCACGACCTCCATCGCAGGTCAACCACCGTGATCGAACAGAGGTTCGATCGAACGTCCGTGCGAATTTCTACCACGCCGGATCATCGAACGCCACAACACGCGGCCAAATACCTCGAACAGGTGTTTGATCTGCGCAGCAAACACGACTACCGTCGACCACGAAGATCGACGGAGGCCGGAATCCCATTCGTACTGGGGGCGGCGAGGAGGACAGCGACCGTGGCAGGCAAGACGATCGACCCGGACCCCGCTCTCGTGGAGACACAGGTGAGCGAGATCGCGGGAAACGCCGGCCTGACCCTGCGTCAGCGCAAGGTGCTCGACGTGATCCGCGACTGGGTCGACCGCTTCGGCTACCCGCCGAGCGTGCGCGAGATCGGTGAGGCCGTCGGCCTCACGTCGACCTCGTCGGTGGCGTACCAGCTGCGCGCGCTGGAGCGGAAGGGCTTCCTGCGCCGCGACCCGAACCGCCCGCGCGCGGTAGGGATGCTGCCCACCGAGATCGACCCCGGTCTCGACCCGATGTCCAAGCCGACGCCCGCGTACGTGCCGATGGTCGGCCGCATCGCCGCCGGTGGCCCGATCCTGGCGGAGGAGTCGATCGAGGACGTGTTCCCGCTGCCGCGCGAGATCGTGGGCGAGGGCGAGCTGTTCCTGCTGCGCGTCGTCGGCGACTCGATGATCGACGCCGCGATCACCGACGGCGACTGGGTCGTGATTCGCAAGCAGCCCACGGCCGACCAGGGCGAGATCGTCGCCGCCATGATCGACGGCGAGGCGACGGTGAAGACGTTCAAGCGCAAGGACGGGCACGTGTGGCTGATGCCGCACAACCCTGCCTACCAGCCGATCAACGGCGACGAGGCGACCATCCTCGGCAAGGTCGTCACCGTGCTGCGGCGCCTGCCGTAGCTCCTGCACGCGCGACGAGGCCCGGCATCCGCTCAC
>NZ_JBHXCW010000381.1:0-4769 GCF_042725365.1 Lentzea sp. NPDC060358
CCGCCGCGCGCTCGGCCTCGATCGTCGAGGCCGCCCAGGCGCTCGCGGCGTCGGTCGGCGGTGTCGTCGAGGTCGACGGGCTGCTGGACGAGGTGACGAACCTGGTCGAGTGGCCCACGCCGATCCTCGGGTCGTTCGAGGAGCGGTACCTGGAGCTGCCGGCGCAGATCCTCACCACCGTGATGCGCAAGCACCAGCGGTACCTGCCGGTGCGCTCCGCCGACGGCGCGCTGCTGCCGCACTTCGTGGCCGTGGCCAACGGGTCGGTCGACGCGGACCTGGTCCGCGCGGGCAACGAGGCCGTGCTGCGGGCGCGGTACGAGGACGCGGCGTTCTTCTGGCGCGCCGACCTCAAGACGCCGCTGGAGGAGATGAAGGCGGGGCTCGCGAAGCTGACGTTCGCGGACAAGCTCGGCTCGATGGCCGACCGCGCCGGGCGCATCGCCTCGCTGGCGGGCCGGTTCGCGGGCGTCGTCGACGTCGACCGCGAGACGCTGGACCGCGCCGGGGCCCTCGCGAAGTTCGACCTCGGCTCGCAGATGGTGATCGAGCTGTCGTCGCTGGCCGGCGTGATGGCGCGGGAGTACGCGGTGCGGTCGGGGGAGACCCCGGAGGTCGCGCAGGCGTTGTGGGAGATGGAACTCCCGCGGTCGGCCGGCGACGCGCTGCCGTCGTCGACGCCGGGCGCCCTGCTGTCGCTGGCGGACCGCTTCGACCTGCTGGCAGGGTTGTTCGGCATCGGCGCGCAGCCGACCGGCTCCTCCGACCCGTTCGGCCTGCGCCGCGCGGCTCTGGGCGCGGTGACGGTGCTGCGGGCGTTCCCGGACCTCCGTGCCATCACGCTGCCGGTGGCGCTTTCCCTTGCGGCGGAGGGGCTCGAGGTGTCCGCGGAGGCGCTGGAGACGGCGCGGGAGTTCGCGGTGCGGCGGTACGAGCAGGCGCTGCTCGACGCCGGGCACGAGCACCGGTTCGTGCAGGCGGTGCTGCCGCTCGCCGACTCGCCGGTACTCGCCGACGAGACCCTGGCGCAGCTGGAAACGCTGGCGGGCAACGAGTCCTTCGACGCGCTGGCCGCGGCGTTGCAGCGGGTGCGGCGGATCGTCCCCGCGTCCGTCGAGGCTTCGTACGACGCCCCGGTGTTGTCCGAGCCCGCGGAAGTGGCGCTGCACAAGGCTTTCGACGGTGTGCCGCGTGACGTCGCCGGGCTGGCGGCCTTCGTCGCCGCCGCGGAGGGCCTCACCGGGCCGATCAACACGTTCTTCGACGAGGTGCTGGTGATGGCCGAGGACGAGGACGTGAAGGCGGCACGGCTCGGGCTGCTGGCGTCGATCCGGGACTTCGCGGCGCCGGTGCTCGACTGGACGCAGCTGTAGGGAACGAGGAAGAGGAGGGCGTCCCCTGCAAGGGCGCCCTCCTCTTCGCCTTCCGGCGCTACGAGGTCACTTGATCTCGAAGCTGTCGCCGTAGACCTTCCACCTCAGCGGCGTCTTCAGGTCGAGGTTGCCCGCCTTGAGCCACACGCGCTGCGCCGTCTCGATGCGGGAGACGTCCTCGTGGGCCGCCTCCTGCTTCATGGCCCACACGCGGGCGTCCATGAAGGCGTTGAGCCACGTGGTCTCGTCGCCGCCCTGCGACGGCGGCTTCGCCTTGCCGAGCGCGCGCTTGCGGATGTTGCCGAAGCTCGTCCTGTCGCCGCCGTCGCCGTGCACGACGATCGCGTCGTAGTAGGCGAACTGGCCCAGGGCCCGCACGCCGTCGGCCTTGCCCTGCGCCACCGCGGGGGTGAAGTAGACGCGGTCGCGTTCGGACTCCTGCGCCGCCTTGAAGACGGAGTCCTGGGCCGCGGTCTTCCAGTCCCTGGTGTAGTTGGGGTCGAGGCCCGCGTGCGAGTCGGTGCCGTCGACGTCGCGCAGTGCGGGCAGGTACTTCTCCAGCACGTTGCCGGGCTTGCGCGACCTGTACAGCTCGACGAGGTCGAGCATGTCGCCGGTGCCGCTGCAGAAACCGATGATGCCCGCGGTGTAGCCGCGGCCGTCGTCGATGTCCTCGATGTAGCCGAACTGGGCCTTCCAGTCCGTGGACGAGTTCTCCGCACTGGACACGATGCGCATCGCGATGTCCTTGAGCTGCGGGTCGTCGAGGTCGGCCGCCGAGGCGGTCCCGACCGTGGTGGTGATGAGCGCGGCGCACGTCAGGAGTGCGGCCGCGATGCGACCGGTGAGTTTCACGAGTTTTTCCTCCGGGGCAGGGATGGTGGGTCCCGGGCGGCGTGCGACCACGGTAAGGGGTCCGGACCTTTATTGGCAAGAGTCTTTACTAATTCGCGAAACGGACATAAGGCGAACACAGCGCAATGCGCCGGAAACGCCTGCGGGGCAGGAGTTTCCGGCGCACGCGGTGCCGTGGTGCGATCAGCTGGTCTCAGCCGCGCACTTCGTGTCGTTCGGACGCCGGCCGCCGAGCAGGTACTCGGTGACCTTGTCGTCGGCGCACTTGTTCTTGGCGATCACGTAGGAGCCGTGGCCGCCGTGGTCGACGGTGATCATCGCGGCCCTGTCGCCGAACGCCCGGCGCGTCGTCAGGGCGCCGGCGAGCGGCGTCGCGGGGTCGCGTTCGTTCTGCACCAGCAGCACGTTGCGCGGGCCCTTGCCGGACGGCAGGACCTGCTTCTCCACCGGCTTCGGCCAGAACGCGCACGGCTGGATGTTCGCCGCCGCCGCGCCGAACATCGGGTGGCGGACGCGGTCGACCGCCACGTTGCGCTCGTACGTGCCGACCGACTTCGGCCAGGCCGAGTCACCGCAGATCACGTTCAGGCGGCCCGCCAGCAGGGCCTGGACGCGCGGGACCTCCGGGTACTCCTGCGGCGGCTGCGGCTGGCCGGTGTCCAGGGCCTTCCACGACGCGGCGAGCTTGGTGAAGGCCACGTCGTCGGTGCGGTAGAGGCCGCTGAAGTTCAGGAAGCGGAACAGCCTGCCGTCGATGCCCTCGACGGACGGCTTCTCGTCGAGCCGGACGGCCAGGTCGAAGAACTTGGCGCGCACCTGCTGCGGCGTCGTGCCGAGGCCGTACTCGGGGTGCGCCGCCGCCCACTTCGCGAAGTCCGGGAACGTGTCCTCGACACCGCGGCCCATCAGCCGGCCGCCCTCGACGTCCCAGCCGGTCTTCGGCAGGTTGCTGTCGATCACGACGCGGTCGGAGGTCTTCGGGAACAGCGTGGCGTACACCGAACCCAGGTACGAGCCGTACGAGTACCCGAGGAACGACGCCTTCTTCTCGCCCAGCGCACCGCGGACGGTGTCCAGGTCACGCGCGATGTTCGCGGTCGTGTTGTACGGCAGCGCCTCGGCCGACGACGACCTGAGGCACTGCTCGGCGATCTTCTTCACCTCGTCGGCGCGCTGGCGCACCTCGGCGGAGTTGTTGGCGTACGGCGGAACGCTGCCGTCCGCCATCTGCTCGTCGGTCATGTCGCACGTCGACGGCGAGCTGTAGCCGAGGCCGCGCGGGTCCATGCCGATGACGTCGTAGGCGTCCTGCACGCTCTGGGGCAGTCCGAGTGCCTTGAGCACGAACGGGAACGTGAGGCCCTCGGCCGGTCCGCCGGGGTTGGTCAGCAGGATCCCCTTGCGCTTGCTCGGGTTCTTGCTGGCCAGCCGCGAGATCATCACCTCGGTCTTGCGGCCCTCGGGCGAGCGGTAGTCGAGCGGCACGCTGAGCGTCCCGCACTCCAGCCCCTCCAGCGCGACGTCAGCGGGACAGGCGACCCACTTCACCTCGGCCTTCGGGGTGGTGGCGGAGGAGACCCCCGGCACCGCCACCAGTGCTGCGGCAGCGGTCACGACCGCGGCCAGCGCCAACGATTTTCGCATGTGCAAATACCTCCCCGACGACGCACCCTCGCGGTGCGCCAGAACTGTGGAACGTCAGCCGTTCATGCGGACGAGAACGTCCAGCTGGGCCTTGTTGTAGAGCTCGGCGATCGTCTTGACGATCGTCTGCGCCACGAACTTGGCGCTGTGCGGCGAAGCACCCGGCACGCGCGTCGGATCCGGGAACGCGGCTTGCATCTCCCGCACCAGGGGGTCGACGCGCATGCGGTCGGCCAGGTCCTGGCGGGTCTCCTCGTCCGCGTCCTCCGGCAGCTCGTCGAACTCCACCAGCACGGGCACCCTCGCGTACGTCTTGAGCGTCTCGGCGTACGACGACAGCGCGTCCGGTGTGAGCAGCTGGGCCATCACGACGGTGAACGCGCGGTCCTGCGGTGACAGGTCCGTGTGCGCGAGCGTCGCCGCGATCTCCGGCGGCAGGTCGGTCGGCGCCTCCTGCCGCAGGATCACCGCGATCTCGCCGCGCACCCGCTGCAGCCGTTCGACCGTCGCGGCCAGCTCGGCGTCGAGCTCGCGCAACGCCTCACCGGGGTGCTCGTCCCCGTCCCCGAGGCCGGCGATCTGCGTGAGCGACAACCCGAGGTCGGTGAGGCGCTTGACCCGCAGCACCCGCACCAGGTGGGTCACGCCGTAGCTCTTGTAGCCGTTCGCCTTCCGCCCGGGCTCCGGCAGCAGTCCCACCTCGTGGTAGTGCCGGATCGTGCGCAACGTCGTACCGGCGAGCTCGGCCAGCTGACTGGTGCTCCACCCCACGACGTCCCCTTCCGCTCGGTCTGACACGACTCAGTGGAAACCATGCCGCTGCGGCACGGTCAAGGCGGCCGGGAAGGTTCAGACGAAGGTCGGCGGCACGATCTACTTTCGTCGCAAACAAAAGGC
>NZ_JBHXCW010000382.1:0-4718 GCF_042725365.1 Lentzea sp. NPDC060358
GCCTTCCGCACCTCACCTACCGGATCACACCCACCCGGCGACGCTGAGCGTCACCGCGCGGATCGACCCGCGGTCGGACCCGACGACGTCGGCGACCTTGAACACCCAGTTGCCGTCCGCGCCGTCAGCGGTGAGCGAGGACAGCGGCGCACCGCCGAGCCACGACCCGGTGAACGGCGCGTCCGCGCTCGTGACCGACGAGAACGCCCTGGTGGCGGAGTCGTCGAACACGGCCTGGCAGATGTTGTTGCCGGTGGACCCGACCCGCGAGAACAGCGTCACGCTCTTCCCGGAGGGCGAGGTCAGCGTGCCGACCAGGTCACCGACGAACGTGTGGTCGATGCCCACGGTCGTGGCGCCGTCCGCGGTGGAGCAGGTCGCCCCGTCCACGGAGAACTTCAGGTTCGACGCCGCACCGACGCCCGAGACGGGCAGCGTCACGGACACGCCGGTCTGGTCGTTGTCCGGGATCGCGATCGGCGCGCCCGTGTAGGCGAACGACTTGAAGTCCCGCGACGGCTCACCCACGCGCAGCGTGAACGAGTTCGTCGTGGGCGACGTCGAGCCCGAGTAGGTCACGCGGGCGTCCAGGCGGACGGCGGAACCGAGGCCCGCCGAGGCCGGGACCGTCACCTTGAAGGTGTTGGACACCGTCTGGCCGACTTCGACCGTGCCGTAGTACTTCGAGCGCGGCGCGATGGTGACGCCGGCGACCGGGGTGGACAGCACGAGCGAGGTCGAGGCGGCCGCGCCGTCACCGTTGTTCGTCACCGGGACGGTGACCGTGGCGGTGGTGCCCGGCTTGAGGAAGGCGCTTCCGTCGGCGTCGTTCACGACCGTCGGCTTCTGCGCGCGGGCCAGCGCCTGGGGCGAGGCGCCCGTGTAGGCCAGTGCCCGGTCGGCCATCACGATGCCGGCACCGGTGCGGTTGTCCACACCGGACTCGACGATGTCGATCGCCGTGGTGACAAGGGCTTCCTTGACCTCGGCGGGCGACAGGGTCGGGTTGCCGGACAGGATCAGGCCGGCGATGGCGGCGGCGTTCGGGGCCGCGGCGGACGTGCCGAAGAACGGCGCGAAGCCCGGCACCGACGTGGTCACGCCGTCGGCCGCGGTGATGTCCGGCTTCTGCCGGGTCTCGGCCAGCGGCGAGCCGTCCGGCGCGAAGAACGTGCGGCGCGGTCCGTCGGAGGTGAAGCGCTCCGGCTTCTGCGTGCCGTCGTACGCGTTCGGGTACGGGCCCTTCGGGTTGGCAGGGTCGCCCGGCTCCAGGTCGAACGGCAGCGCGGCGGCGGCCGGGGCGGCCGCGACCGAGATCGCGCCCTTGGCCGCGGAGTGGCCGCGGGTCGTGCCCGGCGTCACGTACTTCTTCAGGCCGTCGTTGGTGTCGGCGAACCGGCCGCCGAACAGCGACAGCGCGAAGTACTTGTCCTCACCGCGGTACTTCACGACCGCGAGGCGCGTGCCCGTCGACGAGCTCGGGGTGTTGATGCGCTCGTACGGGTCCTGCGCGCCGTCCTGGTTGTTCTGGCTGAAGGTGACAACGTTGCCCTGGGAGTTGACCAGGTACAGGTCGTAGTCGTTGAACGACTGGCCCAGCGGGTCCGCCCAGTGCAGCACCACGGGGGTGTCGCCGGAGAAGTTCGACAGGGGGTTGTAGAGCTGCTTGGCGTTCGGGTCCGGGTTGAAGTCGTGGGCCGTGCCCGCGAACTTGCCGACGCCGACGCCCGAGTCGACGAACTGGCCCTCGTAGTGGCCGGAGGTGCCGTCGGCGACGTTGCCCTGGTTGCCGGCGCTCGAGAAGAACAGCGCACCGTCGGCGGCGACCGCGTCCACGGCCCGCGCGATGATGCCGTCCTGGAACGGCGACTCGTTGAAGTAGATGACGTCGTCGACGATGACGTCGCAGCCGAGCTGGAAGCGCAGCTTCTTGATGTTGTCGGCGAAGCTCGCGTCACCGTTGAACGCCGTGGCGAAGCCGAGTTCGGCGTTGGGGGCGAGGTCGTGCAGGATCTCGAGCATCGCGGTGCCCTCGTCACCGGAGCCCGCCTGACCCGGCAGGACGTCGACGGCCGGGAGCTCACCGGCGGCCTGCGACACGGCCAGCGAACTGACACCGTCGGACAGGGCGCACAGCTTCGTGCCGACACCGGTCACGTGGAAGGTGCCCCGCGCGGCATCGGCGGCGTGGGCCTTGTCGCTCTCCGCGACGGCGGCCGCCTGGACGGACATCTGCTTCTCGGCGAGCCTGCGCTCGATCTCCCGGGCCTTGTCCTCTTTGGACGGAGTCGCCTTGCGGGACTTGGTGTCCTTCTTGTTCTTCACGTCCTGGGTCATCGCGTCGCTGCCCTGCTCGACGCGGGCGACGTCGCCGCGGTCGGCGATCTCGGCGAGCTTCGCGAGGGGGACCTCGGCGCGCACGGTGCGGTTCTCGGAGGACACGGCCCTGATCTGCCCGCCCGCCGCGCGGACAGCGGTGACCAGGTCTTCCGAGTACTGCTTGGCGCGGATGTCGACGAGGGTGGTGGACTGCGGCGTCACGGCCACACCGGTCGTCACCTGGGGAAGGGCGCTCGTCGTCCCCGCCTGGGTGCGCTTGCGCGCCTCCACGACGAGCGTGCTGTCCACCTTGGACTCAGCAGGGGTGAGGGACTTCTTGATGCTCTGCAGCGCGGCGATCTGCGCGGCGGTGCGGTCGTTGATCGATTTCGACGCCTTGACCGGGTCCGCGGACGCGGGCGTGACGGCGGTGAGTGCGGCCAGAAGGACTGCGGTACCTGCGGTGACTAACGTCGTGCCTCTTCGAGATCGGCGCACAGGGCTTCTCCCCCGAACGTTGGCGTGCCCCCGAGCACGCGGCCTGCGACCGGAGATTCCCGGTCGAGGCGCCAACGTATGGTGCGCGTGTGATCACAGTCAGCATCCGATTGGGCTACTTCCCACTGAGCAGACACGATCACACTTCACAGAACAAAAGCGTCAGTCCACAACTGACCGGTTCGCCCGGAAAGGGCTTCCAGGAGAGCGGCCGCCTGGTTGTCGGTGAGGGACGCGATGAAGTCCACGACGGCACGCCCGCGCGCCAATCCCCTGATGGCGTCAGGACCAACGGGCATCTCGCCGGTCGCGCCGACCAATGTGGACGGCTCCGTCCGGGCGAGCCCGGCGTACTCCGTTTCGGCCAGCTCCACGAGGTCGTGCAGCCTGCGCGGCAAGCGGTCCGCCTCGGTCCGGTCCGTGACCCACTGCTCCAGCGCGTCGACGAGGGAGCTGAGAAGTCGTGCCTGTCCTCGTTGGTGCAGCGCAAGATCCGGACGCAGCAACACGAAGCGCCGGTGGACGAACTTCAGCACCTGCACCTCGTGCCACTGCGCCACCGCGAGCACGACGTGACCCGACCGCGGTGTCGGTTCCTCCATCACGCCGACCGCGTCGACGAGCCTGCGCGTCCACCGCGAGCTGAAGCCGGCGACCGCTTGCTCCGCCTCGACGGAACCGTCGAACGGCACCGCCAGCAGTCCGTCGACGAGTTCCTTGCTCACCTTGCGGACGGCGAGCGCGAATGCCTCGTCGCTCATCACCCAGGAGTCCTTGAGGTGCATGCGCCGGCGCAGTGTCTCCAGTGAACGGCCGGGCATGCGGATCTCCGCGCCCAGCTCGGCGTCGCTCAGGCCGGCGAGTGCGAGCGCCTGCGCCTGCCACGTGCCGAGCTCGGCCGCGACCGTCGCGTGCTGCAGGACACCGACGCGGTGGAAGTCCTCGAGGTCGTGGATCGCGTAGGCGATGTCGTCGGCGGTGTCCATGACGCTCGCCTCGACGGTCTGCTGCCACGACTCGATGTGGCCCTCGAACGGTTCCCGCGCCTGGCGCAGGTCGTTCATCTCGGTGACGTAGGCGGAGAACTTGGAACTGCCGGTGCCCGGCATCTCCTCGGGTTCGGACGCACCGCGCGGTGCGACGGCGAGGCTGAGCTTCTGGTGCCGGGTCCACGGGTACTTGAGCATCGCCGCCCGGACCGCGACGGTCAGGTCGAGCCCGAGGGCCTTGGGCCCGCGCACGTCGGTGGTCGTGATGATGCGGAACGACTGCGCGTTGCCCTCGAACCCGTCCGGCAGGCCGAACCGGTGGCGCGCCAGCCGGTCCAGCACCTGTTCGCCGAGGTGCCCGAACGGCGGGTGCCCCAGGTCGTGGGCGAGAGCCGCCGCTTCCACGACGTCCGGGTCGCAGCCACCGAGCTTCTCGAGCACGGCGGTGAGCTCGGGCCGGGTGGTGAGTCGTTCGGCGATGGCCCGTGCCGCCTGGGCGACCTTGAGGCTGTGGGTGAGGCGGTTGTGCACGAGCAGGCCCGAGCCGGTGGAGCTGATCACCTGGGTGACGCCGCCGAGGCGCGCGAAGAACGGGGAGCTCGCGACCCTGTCGCGGTCGACGCGGAACGGGTTGGCGGCGAGGTCGGCCGTACGTCCGACGCCGACGGACCGGCGGGCGGTGCGCTGCTCGTTGTGCATGGCCTAGAAGGTATACCGCCGGAGCCCAGAAGCCCTTGAGGCGCAAAGACCCCCGGACACCAAAATGCCCCCGCGGGGAGCGCTTTCGGCGCTCGACCCACGGGGGTATCTCGGGAAGAAGTTCGGCGGCGACCTACTCTCCCACACCGTAACCAGTGCAGTACCATCGGCGCAGAAGGGCTTAACTACCGGGTTCGGAATGGGACCGGGTGT
>NZ_JBHXCW010000383.1:0-4663 GCF_042725365.1 Lentzea sp. NPDC060358
CGCCTGACATCTCCAGGGCAGCAGCACCGCGAACTCCGGGAACCGTGCACCACACGGTTCCCGGAGTTTTTCGTCTCCGCTTAGAGTCCGAAATGGACTCCGGGGACGTGGTACCTGGGTACTACGCGGACGCCGGGTCAGCACTTCAGGCCGACGCCGTGGGACCGACGTTCTTCCTAGCGTCGTTTCATGGCCAGGGAAGAGGAAACCGCACATCAGCTCCGCCGGCTCGCGGCACTCGGCGGAAGCGTCCTCGTGTCCACCTCCCTCGTGAACATCTGGGCGGCAAAATCCACTGTGGACCGGACGCTCTACGTCAGCGGCCTGGGCGCGGACGGCGAGCCGACCGCGAGGTGGTTCGAGATTGCCCTGCTGTTGCTGGTGGCCGGGGGGTACGCGGTCGCGTGGGCCCTGCGCGGGGCCTGCGCGACCGGTCGCTGGACGCCCGCGTCGTCGGTGGCGCTCGCGTCGTCGTTCTTCCTGGTCGCCTCGCAGGTACCGTGCACGTACGGGTGCCCGGTGCCGCTGGGGGACACCTTCTCGTGGCAGGACCTGACGCACGTCGTGTCCGCGGTGGCCGGGTTCTCCTCCGCCGTGCTCGCGATGGCGCAGATGTCGCTGTCGGCCATCCACCCGGTGCTGCGGCGCCTGTCGCGGACGTGCGGAGCGCTGGTGGCCGTCATCGCGGCGGCGGGCGGCCTCTCGTGCCTGCTCGGCGTCCGCACCGACATCGGGAGCCTGCTGGAGTTCGTGGCGACCACCGTCGGCATGGGATGGCTGGTCGTGATCGGCGTGGCGGTGGCGGTGTCCCGCGGCGAACGGGAACGTCCCGCCCCGGAGGGCGAAGCCGTGCGGAGCGACCGCGATCCGGCCGGGGTGGGATCCCGGTGATCCACTTCGCACTGCGGCCGGGCGTTCCCCGTGGTTACAGTGACGCGGTGGCAGCTTCGGGGGAGAGGTCCGGCGGCGGCGCCGGACTGCCGCAGCCGCCCGGCGCGCTGCGCCGTTTCTGGCGCGCGCACCCGAAGCTCGTCGACGTGCTGGTCGTCTGCGCCTACCTGGTGGCGGGTTCGGCGTGGGCGCTGATCACGCCGCTGTCGTCCGGCCGGTGGCAGCCTGCCGCGCCCTGGCTGGTGTCGATGGCGGGGGTCGTCCTGACCGCCGGGGCGTTGACGGTCCGGCGCTCGCACCCCTGGCTGACGTTCGCGGTGGCGACGTGCGCCGCGGTCGCGACGATGACGACCGGCGACGCGATCGACCCGCAGGCGATGGCGCTGGCCGTCTACGCGCTGTTCGTGTACCGGTCCACTCGGGACGGCTGGGCCGGGTTCGCCGCCGTGGTCGCGCTCGGCGTCCTCGTGCGGCCCGCCGTCGAGATCGCCGTGCGGGGCGCGCCTCTGTCGTCGTTCTCGCTCAGCGTCTCCGGCCTGCTCCACACCACTGTCGTGCTGGTCGCCGCGCTGCTCGGCATCTCGGTCGCGGGCCGGCGCCGCTACGTCCGCACGCTCGTCGACCGGGCGAACCAGCTGGCGCACGAACGGGACCAGCAGGCGCGCATCGCGACCCTGGCGGAACGCGCCGGCATCGTCCGCGAGATGCACGACGTCCTGTCGCACAGCCTGTCCGTCATGGTGTCGCTGGCCGACGGGGCCGCCGCGCTGGCGCAGAAGGACCCGGTCCGCTGCCGCGACGCGGTGCGCGAGCTCGGCGGCATCGGCCGGCAGTCGCTGTCGGAGATGCGGCTCCTGCTCGGCGCGCTCGGCGACGAGGACGCCGCGGACCGCGCCACCGGCCCGTCGCTGTCGCCGAGCCCCGGCATCGCCGAACTGGACGGGCTGCTGGCCACGTTCCGCGCGGCCCGGATGCCGGTGCGCCTCGACGTCCAAGGACCGCCTCCGTCCTCACCCGGCGCCCAGAACGCCCTGTACCGGATCATCCAGGAGTCGTTGACCAACGTGCTCCGCTACGCCCGCAACCCCCGTCACGTCACCGTGGAGCTGAAGTCCGGAGTGGACGGCACGTCCGTCACGATCACCGACGACGGTGCCGCCGGGCCGCGGGCCGAGTCCGTGGGCCTGGGACGCGGCATCATCGGCATCCGCGAGCGCGCCGCGCTCTACGGCGGGACCGCGCAGGCGGGGCCCGTGCCCGGCGGGGGCTGGCGCGTCCACGTCGACATGCCGCAAGCCGAAGGAAAACCATGACCACGCAGCAGATCCGCGTCCTCGTCGTCGACGACCACGAGCTGATGCGGCGGGGCACCAGGATGGTTCTCGAGGCCGAGGACGACATCGAGGTGGTCGGGGAGTCCTCGGACGGTGGGGAAGCCGTCTACCACGCGGCGAAGCTGACACCCGACGTCGTGCTGATGGACGTCCGGATGCCCGGGATGGACGGCATCGAGGCGACCCGCCGGATCGTGCTGGAGACGCCGCGGAGCAGGGTGCTGGTGCTGACCACGTTCGACCTGGACGAGTTCGCCTTCGGCGGCCTGCGGGCCGGAGCCAGCGGGTTCCTGCTCAAGAACTCGCCGCCGGACGAGCTCACCCGCGCGATCCGGGTCGTCGCCGCCGGGGAGGCGCTGGTCTCCCCGCGGGTCACCCGGAGCATGCTCGACCTCTTCGCGAACCGGATCCCGCGCCCCGGCGCCGAGCCGGGACAGCGGATCGACGGCCTGACCGAGCGGGAGGCGGAGGTGTTCCTCGCGATCGCCAAGGGGCTGAACAACTCCGAGATCGCGGGCAGCCTGCACCTGTCGGAGTCCACCGTGAAGACCCACGTGGGCAGGGTGCTGGCCAAGCTCGGCGCCCGCGACCGGGTGCAGGCGGTCATCCTGGCCTACGAGCGGGGCCTCGTGTGACCGGGCGTGCCCGGCTGGGAGCGGTGCTGTGGGTGCTGGTCGCGCAGTACTTCGTGCTGCTGTTCGTCGTGCAGGCGCGGTGGGAGGTGCCGCACAGTTGGCTGCGCAACGCCATCAGCGACCTGGGCGCGGCCACCTGCTTCCGCTCGGCCGACGTCGAGCGCTGGGTGTGCTCGCCGTGGCACGTCGTCGCCGGCGTCTCCTGGACGGTGGCCGGACTGTGCCTGGCCGGCGGCGCCCTGCTGGTCCGGCCGCTGTTCCCGGACGGGCGAACGGCGCGTGCCGGGCTCGCTCTGCTCGTCGTCACGGGGCTCGCGCTGGTCGTCGTCGGCCTGAACCCGGAGGACACCCGTGCCGCGCTGCACGTCGCCGGCGCGGTCGTCGCCATACCGGTGGGCGAGGTCGCGCTGCTGCTGACCGGAATAGCGCTGGCGCGCACCGAGCGGTGGCGCGTTATGGGCGTCGTCGGGGTCTGCGCGGCGGTCGTGGCCATGGCGGCGCTCGTGCTGATGGTGGCCGGGGCCGGTGGTCCGGCCCTGTTCGGGCTGTGGGAACGCATCGCCGCTTTCCCGGTGCTGCTCTGGGCGATCGCGTGCGGGGTGGTGTTGCCGGCTCGGCCCGCCGGACGGCAATTCCGTTTCCGGAGCAGCCGGGCCCCGAGCTGATCGGGATTTCGGCGGGGGAGATGCCCTACCGGGGTGCGGGCGGATTTCCGGGTTCCGGAATTCCGCCCGCCCCGGTGGTGCTCAATTCTTCTTGAACGCGTTCTTCACCTTGCCGGCCGCGTCGCCGACGGCGTCCTTCACGTTCTCGACGGCCTCCTTGACGCCCGCCTTGGCCTGGTCGGCCTGGCCTTCCCGGCGCAGCCGCTCGTTGCCCGTCGCCGCGCCCGTGCTCTCCTTGGCCTTGCCGCCCAGGCTCTCGACCTTCGCGCCGATCTTGTCGCTCAACGACATGACATCCTCCCGCGTCGCTCGAAACGTCCTTTGCCTTTCGGTACCCGTTGACCGTTGTTCGTCACCGCGAAATGCGGGTGATGGTGCTCACTGATTTTCCGCGTGAGGTTCACGGGGTTCAGCGGTTCTTTCCGGGTGACGGAGCAACGCGCTGTGAGAGGAGATGGCCATGACCGAGGTGACCACTACGAAGACGGCGTCCCCGGCGTCCCCGGCGTCCAAGACGGCAGGTGTTGCGGTGGTGGAGAGCACTTCCTCCGAGACGGTTCGCGGCACGACCACGATCGCGGACGTGGTGGTGCAGAAGATCGCGGGCCTGGCCACCCGCGAGGTGCCGGGCGTGCACGCCCTCGGCGGCGGTGCGGTGCGGGCGTTCGGTGCGCTGCGGGAGAGGATTCCGGGCGCGTCCTCGTCGGTCGGCCAGGGCGTCTCGGTCGAGGTGGGCGAGCGCCAGGCGGCGGTCGACCTGCAGATCGTGGTCGAGTACGGCGTGTCGATCGCCGGGCTCACGCAGGCGGTGCGCCACAACGTGATCAGCGCGGTGGAGGGCATGACCGGCCTGGAGGTCGTCGAGGTCAACATCGCCGTGGACGACCTGCACCTGCCCGCGGAGGACGAGGAGGGCGAGCCCGTCCACACCGGCCGGGTCCTGTGAGGCCCGCGGCGCCGGTCCCGGCCGAGCGGGCGGCCGGGACCCCCTCGCCGTGGTTCTCTCCCGCCTTGGCGGAGGCCGAGCGGATCGCCGCCGCCGTGCTGACCGTGCCCTCGGTGACGGGCCTGCACGGCGGCCGGTTCGGGCAGATCGCGTCCCTCGGTCCCGGCCGGCGCGTCAACGGCGTCCGGGTGC
>NZ_JBHXCW010000384.1:0-4614 GCF_042725365.1 Lentzea sp. NPDC060358
GCGGAAACCACTCATCAGGTGGGCTCGGGTGTCAGCCCTGGTGCGGGTGGAGGTGGGTGGTGGGCGCCGCGAAGGTCTCCTTGACCGACCGCGGGCTGACCCAGCGGAGCAGGTTGTGGACCGACCCCGCCTTGTCGTTCGTGCCGGACGCGCGGCCACCGCCGAACGGCTGCTGGCCCACGACGGCACCGGTGGGCTTGTCGTTGACGTAGAAGTTGCCTGCGGCGAACCGCAGCTCCTCCTGCGCGTGCGCCACGGCGGCGCGGTCGCGGGCGATGATCGACCCGGTCAGACCGTACGGCGCCGCGCTCTCCATCTGCTTGAGCACGGTGAGGTAGTCGGCGTCCTCGAAGACGTGGACGGCGAGCACCGGGCCGAAGAACTCGGTGGTGAACACGGAGTTCGCGGGGTCGGAGCCGAGCAGCACGGTCGGGCGGACGAAGAAGCCGTCCGAGTCGTCCGCGGTGCCACCGGCGGCGATCTCCAGCGACGAGTCCGCGCGGGCGGCCTGCAGCACGCCCGAGAGCTTGTCGAACGAGCGGCGGTCGATCACCGCGCCGCCGAAGTTGGAGAAGTCGGTGACGTCGCCGTAGGTCAGGGCGTCGACCTCGGCCAGGAACTGGTCCTTGATCTTGTTCCACACCGACCGCGGCACGTAGGCGCGCGAGGCGGCGGAGCACTTCTGACCCTGGTACTCGAACGCGCCGCGGATCATGGCCACGCGCAGCACGTCCGGGTCGGCCGAGGGGTGCGCGAGGATGAAGTCCTTGCCACCGGTCTCGCCGACGATCCGCGGGTACGAGCGGTAGTTGGCGATGTTCGCGCCGACCTGCGCCCACAGCTTCTGGAACGTGGCGGTGGAACCGGTGAAGTGGATGCCCGCGAGGTCGGGGGAGCTCAGGGCGACCTCGGACACGGCGAGGCCGTCACCGGGCAGCAGGTTGATGACGCCGGGCGGCATGCCCGCCTCCTCCAGCAGCCGCATCGTCAGGTGCGCGGCGAACGACTGGGTGGGCGACGGCTTCCACAGCACCACGTTGCCCATCAGCGCGGGCGCGGTCGGCAGGTTGCCGGCGATGGCGGTGAAGTTGAACGGCGTGATCGCGTAGACGAAGCCCTCGAGCGGGCGGTGGTCGGTGCGGTTCCACACGCCGGGGGAGGAGATCGGCTGCTCCGCGAGGAGGGTGCGGGCGAACTGCACGTTGAAGCGCCAGAAGTCGATCAGCTCGCACGCCGAGTCGATCTCCGCCTGGATCGCGGTCTTCGACTGGCCGAGCATCGTGGCGGCGTTCAGGGTCTGCCGCCACGGACCGGCGAGCAGGTCGGCCGCGCGCAGGATGATCGCCGCGCGGTCGTCGAACGACAGCGCACGCCACGCCGGGGCGGCCTCACGCGCGGCGCGCAGGGCGTCGGTCGCGTCCTGCTGGGTCGCGCCGGCCAGCGTGCCGAGGACGGAGCGGTGGTTGTGCGGCTGGACGACGTCGAAGCGCTCCCCGCCACCCATGCGCTGCTCGCCGCCGATGGTCACCGTCAGCTCGAGCGGCTCCTTCTGCAGCTCGGCCAGCCTGGCCTGCAGTTCGGCGCGCTCCGGGGTGCCGGGGGCGTACTGCAGGACCGGCTCGTTGACCGGGGCGGGAACCTGGGTGACCGCGTCCACTCGCAACTCCTCTTCGAATCAGCGTCGGTAGGGACACCGTAAGTCCGCGCGAGGGGGCCTCGGTTGTCCGGCAGGCCAAGATTCATCTGCTCAGATGTACGATCGGACAGTGTCGAGCCTGCGCCACCTCCTGATCGCGCTCGGCGACCCGCTCGTCGAACTGCAGGTCGCCCCCGGTGGCCTGGAGGTGGTCGTGCGCGACGTGGTGATCATGGACCCGGACGACCCGCCCGACGTCGCCGCGGGTGACCTGGCCCTGCTCATCGGCGCACGGGGCCGGGCCGCGCTGCCGCTGATCAGGGCCGCCGGCCGGGCGAAGGCCGCGGCCGTCGCGGTGAAGGAGTCGACGCGGGCGCTCGACCAGGCCGCCACGGACGCGGGCGTGGCGTTGCTGGAGGTCCGGCCCGAGGTGCGCTGGGGCCACCTCGAGTCGCTGGCCAAGGGCGTCCTGACCACGACCGCGGACGACGGCGAGGTCCTCGGCGACCTGTTCGCGCTCGCGCAAACGATTGCCACCCTGACCGGCGGGATCGTCAGCATCGAGGACACCGCGAGCCGCGTCCTCGCCTACTCCCGCTCGTCCGACGAGGTCGACGAGCTGCGCCGGCTGTCGATCCTCGGCCGCCAGGGCCCGGAGCCGTACCTCAAGATGCTGCGCGAGTGGGGCGTCTACAACCTGCTGCGCTCGGGCGAGGAGGTCGTCCGCATCGACGAACGTCCCGAGCTCGGCATCCGCCGCCGCATCGCCGTCGGCATCCACGCGGGCGCCCAGCCGCTCGGCTCGATCTGGGTGCAGGAGGGCGACCAGCCGTTGACCGAACAGGCCGAACGCGCCCTGCTCGGCGCCGCCCGCGTCACCGCGCCGCATCTCGTCCAGCAGCGCAACCAGCCCGCGTCGAGGTTCCGCGAGAACCTGCTCGCCGCGCTGCTCACCGGCCGGATGGACGCCGCCACCGTCGCGGGCCAGATCGGCGCCGACCCGCACAAACCCGCCGCGGTCGTGGTGTTCGCGGTCCGCGGCGCCGAGGGCGGCCGCAGCGAGCACGAGCTGCGCCGCGCCGAGATGACCGGCCTGATCTCCGTGCACGCCGCGGCGTACCGGCGCAGCGCGCTGGTGAGCGAGTCCGGTGGCCGCACCTACGTGCTGCTCCCGGACCTCGCCCCGAACGCCCAGCTCCTCGGCCTGACGCGGGAGATCGTGCACACCGCGCGGCGCCACCTGCACACCGCGGTGCAGGCGGCGGTCGGCGCGACGGTGTCCACGTTGGACGACGCGCAGGTCTCCCGGCAGGAGGCCGAACGCGTGCTGGACGCGATGGCCCGCGACCTCGACGCCGAGGTCGCGACGCTCGCCGACGTCCGTCCGCAGGTCCTGGTGAGCGAGATCCTGGCTCTGCTGCACGACAACCCGCGCATCCGGGACCCCCGGATCGACGCGCTCGACCCGGAGCTCGCCAGGTCGCTGCTCGCCCACCTCGACGCGTTCGGTGACGTGCGCGCCGCGGCGGACAGACTGCACGTGCACCCGAACACGTTGAGGTACCGGCTCAAGCGCATCGGCCTCGACCTGGACGACCCGCTGGTCCGGCTCGTCGCCCAGCTTCAGCTCAGGATGCGGTAGAGCAGCGCGCGTTCCGCGATCGTCCACGTGGTCGTGGTGAGCAGGTACAGCCCGGCGGCGAGCGGCAGGTAGGCCGCCACCAGGATCGTGCCGAACGGCAGCACCTTGACCAGCCCGGTCATGAACCCCGGCTGCGGGGTGGTGGTCATCCGCGACTGCTGCCACTTCACGGTCAGGAAGGCCACCACGGCGAGCAGCCCGAACAGCACGAAGAACACCCAGGCGAAGCCGGACGTGAAGTGCGTGCCGAGCGAGATGCCGAACAACGTGCCGTCCAGCAACGGGTTCGGCGTCGTGACGACCTGGTAGACGACCATGAAGAACGGGACCGTCGCGAGCATCGGCAGCAAGCCCGCGAACATCGACACGCCGTTGCGCTGGTAGACCTTCTGCGACTCCTCGGAGAACCGCACGAGGTCCTTGCCGTACTTCTTCTGCAGCTTCTGGATCTCTGGCGCGAGCTTGGCCTTGGCCTTCTCGCCGCGCACGGCCGCGCGGTAGAAGGGGTGCAGCGCGAGCCGCACGACGATGGTGAATCCGACGATGGCGAGCGCGGGCATGCCGAAGCTCGCCAGGGCAGCGCCCAGGTCAGCGAACAAGGGAGGTTTCTCCGTCTTCGAGTGGGGGAGGGGACGTGTCAGAACGTCCGGCATCCCGGGGCTCGAGGACGGGGTTTGCCTGCGGCATCGGGGTTTCGCAGCCTCAGCTGCGCCGTGCGCTGCGCTCGTTCGCGGATCGAGAGCGACCGTGCCGGGGCCACCGACAGCGGCGCCAGCGCGACGACCACGATCAGCGCGAGGGCGAGCGCGGTCACGGCCGCGACGACCTCGGTCGGCGACGAGAGCAGCGTGAAGGCGTAGAGGGCGGGCAGGAAGACCGCGAGCGCCAGCAGCGCTCGTTGCCTGGTCTCCGGCAGCCACATGCCTCGCAGACTACCGAAACCGGCCGTGCCGTGGGGTGTGGTTCACGACTCCACGAGCCCCGGCCGGTCCGGGTGGTCGTAGCGCACGAAGAGGTCGGCCACCGGGTCGTAGTCCTCGAACGCGGGCAGCGTCCACTCCTGCGCCGTCTTGCGCTTCAGGGCACCGGGCGAGAGCCACAGGTGCACGGTCAGCTCGGCCGGCAGCCACCGGTCGAGCATCAGCGTGCCGTCGACGAGCACGACCCCGTTCGCCGGCAGGGCGACGTACTCGGCGCGGCTGGCCCGGTCGGTGGCGGCGTTCCACAGCGACGGCAGCACCCTGCCCTGCGGCGCCGGGTCGAGGACCTCGCGCCGCAGGCCGGCGAAGTCGAACCAGTCGTGCCGGTACGAGTGGGCGTCGGTGCGGCCGTGCTC
>NZ_JBHXCW010000385.1:0-4597 GCF_042725365.1 Lentzea sp. NPDC060358
AACCGCGAGTTCGACATGGTCACCGCCGAGAACGAGATGAAGATGGACGCCACCGAGCCGAACCAGAACCAGTTCAGCTACGGCAACGGCGACCGGATCGTGAACCAGGCCCGCAACCAGGGCAAGAGAGTGCGCGGGCACGCGTTGGCGTGGCACTCGCAGCAGCCGGGCTGGATGCAGAACATGTCCGGCAGCTCGCTGCGCAACGCGATGCTCAACCACGTCACCCAGGTCGCGACCTACTACCGCGGCAAGATCTACGCCTGGGACGTCGTGAACGAGGCGTTCGCCGACGGCAGCAGCGGCGGGCGTCGTGACTCGAACCTGCAGCGCACCGGCAACGACTGGATCGAGGCGGCGTTCCGCGCGGCCCGCGCGGCCGACCCGAACGCCAAGCTCTGCTACAACGACTACAACACCGACAACTGGTCGCACGCCAAGACCCAGGGCGTGTACCGGATGGTGCAGGACTTCAAGTCCCGCGGCGTCCCGATCGACTGCGTCGGCTTCCAGGCCCACTTCAACAGCGGCAACCCGGTGCCGTCCAACTACCACACGACCCTGGGCAACTTCGCCGCGCTGGGCGTGGACGTGCAGATCACCGAGCTCGACATCGAGGGGTCCGGCAGCTCGCAGGCCCAGCAGTACCAGGGCGTCACGCAGGCCTGCCTCTCCGTCGCGCGCTGCACCGGCATCACCGTGTGGGGCATCCGCGACAGCGACTCGTGGCGCGCCTCGGGCACCCCGCTGCTGTTCGACGGCAGCGGCAACAAGAAGGCCGCGTACAACTCCGTCCTCAGCGTGCTGAACAGCGGTACCGGCACCACCACGCCGCCGACCAGCACCACGACCACGACGACCAACCCCGGCGGCGGGGGTTGCACGGCGACGTACTCCGAGGGCGAGAAGTGGAACGACCGCTTCAACGGCAACGTCACGGTCACCGGCACGGACAACTGGGTCGTGACGGTCACCGTGAGCTCGCCGCAGCGGATCATCGCGACCTGGAACACCAGCGCCACCTGGGGTTCGGCCAACGTGATGACCGCGCGCCCGAACGGCAACGGCAACACGTTCGGGTTCACCGTCCAGCACGGCGGCAACTGGAACTGGCCGAGCATCTCCTGCAGCGTCGGCTGACCTGACGCGGGAGGGCCCGTCCGGCGGCCCTCCCGCACCGCCGGAGCGCGCCGCCGGGCAGGCGTCCCCCGCGCAGAGCGGTCACCTGCCCGGCGGTGAACGGCGGCGCGAGCCGATCCGCGTGCAGGGCGCGGAAGTGGACCGCGTCCGCGATGCGGTGCATCGGGGCAGGTCCGCCCAGTCCCGCGCCGCCGTCCCCGCGACGCTGTCCGGTGCCGGGCCGAGCGGCTCGCCACCGGGCAGCGCCGGTGTCCTCGGGTGCCGGGCCACGGCGACGCGGACCACCCGCGCGCCAGGTCCTCCTGCCGGACCTGCTTCGACGCCGTGCGCCGCGACCTCCTCCACCTCGCCGAGGGTCTTCCTCTCGGCCGTCACGTCCCCGGGCTGGCGGCGAACCACCGAGCGCGACACCGCCGAGATCAGGCCGGGAGCAGCGCGACACCGTCCTCGTCGGCGTGCAGCACGTCGCCCGGCCGGAACTCGACACCGCCGAACGTGACCGGGACGTCGGCCTCGCCGGCGCCGTCCTTGGCGCTCTTGCGCGGGATCGTGCCCAGCGCGAGCACGCCGAGGTCCATGCCGGCGAGCGCGGCGCTGTCGCGCACCGCCCCGTGCAGCACGAGCCCGGCCCAGCCGTTGGCGGCGGCGGAGCGGGCGATCACGTCGCCCGTCAGGGCGGTGCGCAGCGATCCCCCGCTGTCGACGACGAGCACGGCGCCGTCGCCCGGGGTGCCCAGCAGGGTGCGCACCAGCGCGTTGTCCTCGAAGCAGCGCACCGTGCGGACCGGGCCCGCGAACCGGGCGCGGCCGCCGAAGGAGCGGAACTGCAGGTCGCACACGCGCAGCGCGGCGCCGTGTTCGTCGACCAGGTCGGCCGTCGCGAGTGGGCTGATCACCGGAGCTCCCATCCTTGGTATTTCTCGATGCATTCGTACCAGGATTCCACGCCGGCCCGTAGACTGCCGCGAACGCACTCCCCCGCGAGGATGGACGCATGCCGCCGACCCAGCTCACCCGTCAGGTCGCCGCCCGCATCGCCGACTACATCCGCACCGAACGGGTCGCGGCCGGCACCCGCCTGGTCGAGCGCACGCTGGCCGACCACCTGCGCGTGTCCCGGTCGCCGGTGCGCAACGCGTTGCGGCTGCTCGCCGAGTCGGGCGCGGTGTCGGAGGCCGACCGCGGCGGCTACACCGTCCTCGACACGGAGTTCGCCCTCGCCGAGGAGGACGGCGCCGACGACGCCGCGTGCCTCGCGATCGCCGCCGACCGCCTGGACGGCGTGCTGCCGGACCGCGTCACCGAGAGCGCCCTGGCCCGCCGCTACGCGCTGACACCGGCGCAGCTCACCCGCGTGCTGCGCCGCGCCACGTCCGAGGGCTGGATCGAGCGGCTGCCCGGCTACGGCTGGGAGTTCCGGCCCACCCTCACCTCGCGGCGGTCCTACGCGGACAGCTACCGCTTCCGGCTCACCATCGAACCGGCGGCGATCCTGGAGCCGACGTTCGTGCTGGACCGGGCGGCGCTCGAGCACGTCCGCGCGCAGCAGGCCCGCCTCGCCGACGGCGGGATCTTCGAGCTCGACAACATGGAGCTGTTCAACCTCAACCACGTCTTCCACGAGACGATCGCCGAGTGCAGCCGCAACGAGTTCTTCATCGAGGCGCTGCGCCGGGTGGACAGCCTGCGCCGCCTGGTCGAGTACCGCCGCTCGCTGCCGCGCGAGAGCGGCGTGGTGCGGTGCCGCGAGCACGTGGAGATCGCGGACCTGCTGCTGGCCGGCCGCCGGGCCGAGGCGGCGGACCGGATGCGCGAGCACCTGGGCACGGTCACCGCGGAGAAGACCGGGTCGCCGCCGGTGGACGACTGATCCTTTCAGCCGCCCGCCCGCTGCGGCGGAAGATCCAATTCGCCGGCCGAGCCATCCCCGGCGGCGCCGCGCGCGTTTCCAGCTGACGAGGGCCGCATCGCAGCGGTCCACGACACTGGGGATCTCTTTTGCGCGCATTGATGATCGGTGCCGCGGCCGTGCTGGCCACCGCGCTGACGCCGGGTGCCGCCCACGCGGCACCACCGTCCAACGACGACTTCGCCGACGCCACGGCGATCACCGCACTGCCGTTCTCATCCACTGTGGACACTGGTGAGGCCACGGCCGCCGAGGACGACCCGGGCACCTGCGACTGGGGCACGAACAGCGTCTGGTTCCGCTACACCGCACCGGCCGACGGCTTCGTCCGGATGACGACCGAGCGGCCCGAGGGCGAGAAGCCCACGATCTCGGCCTACACCGGCGAGCGCGGCGCGCTGACCTGGACGCCGGGCGCGTGCAAGTACCCGCACGGCGGCGGATCGGACACGTTCGCGGTGACGGCGGGCACGACGTACCACCTCCTGGTGCAGGACCGGCAGTTCGCCGGGCCCGCCGGGTTCGCGCTGCGGCTCGTGCCCCGGGCCACCAACGACGACCTCGCGGCAGCGCAGGACGTGCCGTTCGGCACCGACGTCACCGGGGACACCGGCGCCGCCACGCTCGAAGCGGGCGAGGTGAGGCCGACGTGCGAGAACTCCACCACCCGGTCCATCTGGTACCGCTACACCGCCACCCGCGCCGGGTTCCTCGCGGCGCAGGTCACCCAGTACCTCCCCAGCGCGACCGTCAGCGTCTTCCGCGGCGGCGCGCTGACCGAGGCGGACTGCCTGAACACCAGCCACCGCCCGGTGGTCTTCGCCGCCGCGGCCGGGGAGACCTTCCACCTCCGGGTCGCGAACGACATCTACTCCGCGGCACCGCTGACGCTGCGGGTCGACGACGCGCCGCGGATCCGGCCCGACGCGACGTACGTCCTGCCCGAGCAGCCCGGCGTCTTCGACGAGGTCCGGTTCGGCATCGAGCCGGGTGACCCGGCGGGCCGCTGGCTGAGCGGCGGCGAGATCCACTTCGGTGACGGCACCTCCGCGCCGATCCCCGCCTCCCAGGGGGTGTCGCAGGTCCGGCACACCTACGCCGCCGACGGCGAGTACGACGTCACGATCTCCGGGCACACGGCGGACGGCCGGTCCGGCACCTCGACCCGGAAGCTGAAGGTCGAGACGCACGACGTGACGGTCACGAACCTCGTCGCGCCCGCGAAGGCCGTGGTCGGCGAGGCGGGCACGGTCGAGGTGTCGCTCACCAACAACCGGTACGACGAGGACGTCGTCGTGGAACTGCTGCGCCGCAAGTCCACCGGGTACTGGGACGTCATCCGCACGACCGACGTGCGGATGACGAAGGGCGGCACCGCCGTCGTGCCGTTCTCCTACACCTTCGCCAAGGAGGACGCACGGCTCGGCAAGGCGACGCTCAAGGCGCGGGTGCGCCTCGCCGGTCACGAGGACGGCCACCCGGTCGACAACGAGCGCGTCGTCGAGACGGCGGTCACCGAGACCAGGTAGTCAGGTCCTCCTCCCGAAC
>NZ_JBHXCW010000386.1:0-4574 GCF_042725365.1 Lentzea sp. NPDC060358
CGGCTTCCGCTGCTGGACAATTACCCCCAGTTCGTGTTCACTTTCACCGGCTACGCCGTCCCAAAGGGGGCCCGTCACTTTTTTTTGGCTGCCCGGGCGGGGGGTGTCCGGCCCGCACACCCGCCTTCCGTGCTTTGCGCGGACCGATGCCTTGGGGCATCGAGGTGGTCGGCCGGACGCGCCGGCTGGTGGGAGTGCCGGATCACCCGCGCCGGGTGGGGTCGCGATGGCCTTGTGCGCGCGTCACGAAGCCATCGCCCTGGTGCACGTCAGCAATCGATGCGGGTCACGTTCCCGTTGTCGTCGAGCCAGACCGTGCAGCCGTTGCTGTAACGCCAGATGCTGCTGTTCTCGCCGAACCACTCGATGGTGAAGGTGACGCCGTCGTCCGTGTACCCCGCCACCGGGCGACCCCTGTCGTCGAACTGCGTGTAGTGGGTGCCCAACGCCGACATCGGCCCGCCGGGGTTGCCCGCGAGAGTCGTCGCCGACGCTTCCACCGGGAAGGCCGCGGCCGGTCCTGCGGCGCCGATCAGAACTCCGCCGAGCACAGCGGCGATGACCGCAGTCGTCTTGAAGAACCTGGTTCCCATTTTTTCTCCCTGGAGCTGGAGCGAACTTATTAGGACTCCTAGGAAGTTAGGGCAGTGGTTACGCTGCGGCGTCGAACATGTGCCCTCGGTCACATCGAGGGCGCGCCCGGTCTCGCGCATGGATTTTTGGCGAATGAACATGGCGCAGGGTGATAATTCGTCGAATTCCTGCTCTGAACGGGTGTGTGCAACGCGGAAATGCGGGCTCGTCGATCGTCTCGATGGTCGTATTGTCGTTCTGCCTCAAACAAGGCGGAGTGAGGCGGTTGCGGAGCGAAGTGAAGTCGTCCGGTGCAGTCGAAGGCTCGATGAACACTGTCCGTGACGATCTCGCGGCCTCAGTGGCCGTTGCCGACCACTCAGGACTGTCCACGAAGGACGGTCTCGGCCCGCACGAGCCGCGCCGCGGTCTTCCCCCCGACCTCCTCGAACGACACCCCCGGCGCCAGTTCGACCAGCTCGAACACCCCGTCCGCCACGTCGAGCACCGCCAGGTCGGTGATCACGCGGGAGACGACCCCGCGGCCGGTGAGCGGCAGGGTGCACGCCTCGACGAGCTTCGCGTCGCCGGTGCGGGCGGTGTGCTCCATCAGCACGATCACCCGCCCGGCACCGCTGACCAGGTCCATCGCGCCGCCCATGCCCTTGACCATCGCGCCGGGCACCATCCAGTTCGCGAGGTCGCCGCGGGCGGAGACCTGCATGCCGCCGAGGACCGCGGTGTCGATGTGGCCGCCGCGGATCATCGCGAAGCTCGTGGGCGAGTCGAAGAACGACGCGCCGGGCAGCACGCTCACGGTCTGCTTGCCCGCGTTGATCAGGTCGGGGTCGACCTCGTCGTCGTAGGGGAACGGGCCGACGCCGAGGATGCCGTTCTCGGCGTGCAGCGTGACGGCAGAGCCGGCCGGCAGGTGGTCCGGGATCAGCGTGGGCAGGCCGATGCCGAGGTTGACGTACTCGCCGTCGCGCAGCTCGCGCGCGGCTCGGGCGGCCATCTCGTCGCGGGTCCAGGCCATGTCAGGTCGCCTCCCGGCGGGTGCGGGTCGTGCGCTTCTCGATGTCCTTGCGGGCGGCCTGCTCCGGGGTGAGCGCGACGACGGCCTGCACGAACACACCGGGCAGGTGCACGTGGTCGGGGTCGATCCCGCCCACCTCCACGACCCGTTCGGCCTCGACGACGGTGAAGCGGCCGGCCATCGCCGCCGCCGGGTTGAAGTTGCGGGCGGCGGCGTGGAAGACGCAGTTGCCCGCGCGGTCGGCGACCGCGGCGCGCACGAGGGCCACGTCGGTGACGATCGACTCCTCCAGCACCATCTCCCTGCCGTGGAAGGTGCGGACCTCCTTGGGCGGCGACACGAGCGCGACGGTGCCGTCCGAGTGGTAGCGCCACGGCAGGCCGCCCTCGGCGACCATCGTGCCGACCCCGGTGGGCGTGAAGAACGCGCCGACACCGGAACCGCCCGCCCGCAGCCGTTCCGCGAGCGTCCCCTGGGGAGTGAGCTCGACGGTCAGCTCGCCCGCGAGGTACTGCCGGGCGAACTCCTTGTTCTCGCCGACGTAGGACGCGATCACGCGGCTGATCCGGCGGTGCTCGAGCAGCAGGCCGAGACCGGCGCCGTCGACGCCGCAGTTGTTCGACACGATCGTGAGGTCGTCGGCGCCCTGCTCCAGCAGCGCCTCGATCAGGAACCACGGGATGCCCGCGAGGCCGAACCCACCGACGGCGACGCTCGCACCGGACCGGACGCCCGCCACCGCCTCGGCCGCGCCGCCGACCACCTTGCCGGGGCCCATCAGCGCACCGCCTCGAAGACGGCGGCGAGGCCCTGGCCGCCGCCGATGCACATCGTCTCCAGCCCGTAGCGGCTGCCGCGGCGGCGCATCTCGTGCGCGAGGGTGGCGAGGATCCGCGCCCCGGTCGCGCCGACCGGGTGGCCGAGCGAGATGCCGGACCCGTTGGGGTTGAGCCGGTCGTCGGCCGGGTCGACCTTCCACTCGTGCAGCACCGCGAGCACCTGGGCGGCGAACGCCTCGTTGAGCTCGATCACGTCGACGTCGCCGAGGGTGAGCCCGGCCCGGCCGAGCGCGGCGGCGGTCGCGGGGACGGGCCCGATGCCCATCACCTCGGGCCCGACACCGGCCACCGCCCAGGACCGCAGAGCGAGGAACGGCCGCAGGCCGCGCCGGTCCGCCTCGGCGCGGGTGGTGACCACGCACAGCGCGGCGCCGTCGTTCTGCCCGCTGGCGTTGCCGGCGGTGACCGTGGCGTCCGGGTCGAGCTTCAGCCGGACCGGCCGGAGCGCGGCGAGGTCGTCGAGCGTGGTGTCCGGGCGCGGGTGCTCGTCGCGGTCGACGACGACGTCCGGCTTGCCGCGCCGGCCGGGCACGGTCACCGGCACCAGCTCGTCGGCGAACCGGCCCGCGTCCTGCGCGGCGCCCCAGCGCTGCTGCGACCGCACCGCGAGCTCGTCCTGCTCGGCGCGGGAGAGGCCGTACTCGCGGCGGAGGTTCTCGGCCGTCTCGATCATGCCGCCGGGCACCGGGTGGAACCGGCCGCCGGCCGTCTCGCGCGCCCGGTCGAGCCGGTCGGCCAGCTGGACGCCCCCGCCGCGGACGCCGGTGCGCAGTCCGAGCGCGTAGTGCTCGACCTGCGACATCGACTCGACGCCGCCGGCCACGACGACGCTCGCCGCACCCGTCGCGACCTGACCCGCCGCGTAGAGCACCGCCTGCAGCCCGGACCCGCAGCGCCGGTCGACCTGCAGGCCCGGCACCCCGGTGCCGAGGCCCGCGTCGAGGGCCGCGACCCGGCCGATCGCGGGCGACTCGCCGTTGGCGTAGCCCTGGCCGAGCACGACGTCGTCGACGTCGCCCTCCCGCAGACCCGTGCGGTGCACCAGCTCCCGGAGCGCGGCGGTGGCGAGGTCGGTGGCGGTCAGCGAGGACAGCGCCCCGCCGAACCTGCCGACCGGGGTCCTGAGCGGTTCGCAGATCACGACGTCGGTCATGCCCCCGACGCTAGGCGCCCGCGGCCATATCCTGAAATACTCATTTCCCGGTCACTGAGACTCTGCCAGTATCAATGCGGTGGAACTCCGTCACCTGCGCTACTTCGTCGCGGTCGCCGAGGAACGGCACTTCGGCCGGGCCGCCGAGCGCCTGCACATGGCGCAACCCCCGCTGTCGCAGCAGATCCAGCAGCTGGAGGCCGAACTCGGGGTGACGCTGCTGCACCGCACGACCCGCAAGGTCGAGCTCACCGGCGCGGGAGCGGTCTACCTGGACCGCGCCAGGGCCGTGCTCGCCGCCCTCGACGACGCGGGGGCCGAGGCGTTGCGCGTGGCGGAAGGGCTGCAGGGCCGCCTGGTCGTGGGCTGCGTCGGGTCCGCCACCTACAGCCTGCTGCCCGCGTTCGCCCGCGCCCTGCGGGAGCAGCTGCCCGCCGTCGACCTGGTCTTCCGCGGCGAGATGCTGGCACCGGACCAGCTCGAGTCGCTGCTCGCCCGCCGCATCGACCTCGCGCTGCTGCGCCCGCCGGTCGAGCACCCGGTGGTGCGGGTGCGGACCCTGCGCCGCGACCGGTTCATCGTCGCGCTGCCCGAGGACCACCGGCTCGCCCGCCGGCGGCGGTTGCGGATCGAGGACCTGCGCGACGAGGACCTGGTCGTGCACGCGTCCCGCGGCCGTTCGGTCATGCACGGGGTCGTGGCGCGGCTGTGCCGGGCGGCGGGGTTCGAGCCGCGGTTCCGCGACGAGGTCGCGGAGACCTCCACCCTGGTCACGTTCGTGGCGGCCGGGCTCGGGGTGGCGGTGGTGCCGGAACCCGTCGCGGAGCTCGGGGTGCCCGGCACCACCTACCGCCCGCTTACCGGCGGGCACGGCATCGACCTCGTGGCGGCCGTGCGGGCCGACGACGACTCGCCGGTGCTCGAGCGGGCGCTCGGACTGCTGGAGCAGCCCGTCCGGGCGGCGTCGTCCTCG
>NZ_JBHXCW010000387.1:0-4514 GCF_042725365.1 Lentzea sp. NPDC060358
CCCCTGCCCGCGTCCCGGCTTCCTCCGTCTTCTCCCCCTACTTGGCGGCGCGCACGATCAGGTCGGCCACCGTCTCCGGGTGCGAGACCGCCACCGAGTGCGAGGCATCCTTGACCTCGACGACCGCACGGGCGTGAGCGCGCTCGGCCATCCACTTCTGTGCGGCGATCGGGATGTTCTTGTCCTTGCCCGCGTTCACGAAGTACGACGGGATGGTGTGCCACGCGGGCTCACCGGCCTTCTCGCCGAGCGCGGTGTCGTTGATCGGCCGCTGCGTCGCCGCCGCGAGCGTCGCGTCCTTGCGGGACACGTCGGCCGCGAACTGCTGCCAGTACTTGTCCTGCTGGATCACGAGGTCCGTGCTGCCGTCGCCGAGCGGGATGCTCGACAGCGTGTCGCCGAGCGTGCTGCCGGGGAACTTGTTGGACAGCTCGAGGGCGCTCTCGCCCTTCTCCGGCGCGAACGCCGCGACGTAGACGAGCGCCTTCACGTTCGGGTTCCCGAGCGCGGCCTGCGACTGCACCATGCCGCCGTAGGAGTGCCCGGCGACGACGATCGGACCCTCGATCGTGGCGAGCACCTGACGCAGGTAGTTCGCGTCACCGGTCACCGACCGCAGCGGGTTCGCCACCGCCACCACCGGGAATCCCTTGCGCTGCAATCGTTCGACCACACCGTTCCAACTGGACGCATCGGCGAACGCACCGTGCACCAGCACGATGGTCGGCTTCTTCGTGCTCTGCTTGTCCTCCGAGGCACCCGCACCCGACGGGACAACCGCGGCCAGCGCCAGCAACGTCCCCAGAACGGCGAACACCTTGCGAACTCGCATTGCTCTCTCACTCTCTCGTCGGGCGCCTGATGGCGTCTCATCGTGCTCGATTAGGTCGTGCACGATGTAACTTACCCGACGAGTTACCTCGTACGCGATGTGTTTCAGGTCACTGAGCCTGGGATAAGGCCTTAGCGCTCGGCGCCGTGCTTCACGCGTTGCAGGGCCTTGCGGAGAACGGCGATCTCCTCGAGCGTCATGCCGAGCGCCGTGCCGAGCTGGCTGAACATCTCGGCACCGATCCACTGCAGCTCACGACCCTTGTCGGTGAGCTGGACGAGCACGGAGCGCTCGTCGTCGGGGTGCGTGACGCGCACCAGCAGACCACCCTTCTCGAGCCGCTTGATCAGCGGCGACAGGGTGCTGTACTCGAGGTCGAGCTCCTGGACGAGCTCCCGGATCGGCCGCGAGTCCCGCTCCCACAGCAGCAGCATCACCAGGAACTGCGGGTAGGTGATGCCCGCCTTGTCGAGGATCGGCCGGTAGAAGCCCGTGACGGCCCGCGACGTCGTGTAGAGGTCGAAGCACAGCAGGTCCGAGACCGTGGGGGTCACGGTGGACGGCGCGTCGGGAGTGGTGCTCACGCCGTTCAGGCTACTCGGGACGAACCGGGCGGGCGGCGAACTCGGCGTGCGGCGTCCCGGTGGGTGAGCACCGGTGCCGTGCACAACATCCGTGGCGATTGCCGACGCTCAGTACCGCACCGCCTGCCCGCGACGTGCCGCGCCTGCCTCGGTGTGCGGTGGTGGCCCGCGATGTGCGGTAGCGGTGGTCGAGCCAGGCCGAGTGTGCGGCCTGGCTGCTACCAGGGTTCGTCCAGCGCCGACGCCTCGTCGCCCGTGGTGCGCAGTTCGTCGCGCACCACGCGGTAGGCGAGGCCCTCGGCGTATCCCTTGCGCGCCAGCGCGCCCACCAGGCGGCGGATCTTCGCCGTCTCGTCGACGCCGGACATGGTGCGCAGGCGTTTGCGGACGAGCTCGCGGGCTCGTTCCTCCTCGGCCTCGCCGTCGACCGCGGCGACGGCCTCGGCCACCACCTCGTCGGCGACGCCCTTGCGGCGCAGTTCCATGGCCAGGGCGCGGCGGCCCAGGCCGTTGTAGGTGTGGCGGGAGCGCACCCACATCTCGGCGAACTGCGCGTCGTCGATCAGGCCGGCGCGGTCGAACTTGCCGAGGACGACCTCGGCCACGCCGGCGCTGATTCCCTTGCGCAGCAACGCGTCGTGCAGCTCCTGCCGTGAGCGGGCGCGAGCGGTGAGCAGCGCGTAGCAGATGTCCCGCGCTTTGCGCTGCTCCTCAGCCTCGTCCAAACCCGGCTACCCCTAGAACTCGACCGGCGCGGCGGGAGCGGTCTCGTCGGCGTCGAGGGTGGCGCCGATGCCGAGCTTGTCCTTGATGCGCTTCTCGACCTCGTTGGCGATGTCCGGGTTCTCCAGCAGGAACTTGCGGGCGTTCTCCTTGCCCTGGCCCAGCTGGTCGCCCTCGTAGGTGTACCAGGCGCCGGACTTGCGCAGGATGCCCTGGTCGACGCCCATGTCGATCAGCGAGCCCTCGCGGCTGACGCCCTTGCCGTAGAGGATGTCGAACTCGGCCTGCTTGAACGGCGGCGCGACCTTGTTCTTCACGACCTTGACCCTGGTGCGGTTGCCGACGGGCTCGCCGCCGTCCTTCAGGGTCTCGATGCGGCGCACGTCCAGGCGCACGGAGGCGTAGAACTTCAGCGCCTTACCACCGGTCGTGGTCTCCGGGGAGCCGAACATCACGCCGATCTTCTCGCGCAGCTGGTTGATGAAGATCGCAGTCGTGCCGGACGCGCTGAGCGCACCGGTGATCTTGCGCAGCGCCTGGCTCATGAGGCGGGCCTGCAGACCGACGTGGTTGTCGCCCATCTCGCCCTCGATCTCGGCGCGCGGCACGAGGGCGGCGACCGAGTCGATGACGAGGATGTCGAGCGCGCCGGAGCGGACCAGCATGTCCGCGATCTCGAGCGCCTGCTCACCGGTGTCGGGCTGGGAGACCAGCAGCGCGTCGGTGTCGACGCCCAGCCGCTTCGCGTACTCGGGGTCGAGGGCGTGCTCCGCGTCGATGAACGCGGCGATGCCGCCGGCCTTTTGGGCGTTCGCGACGGCGTGGAGGGCGACGGTGGTCTTACCGGAGGACTCAGGACCGTAGATCTCGACGACGCGACCCCGCGGCAGACCCCCGATGCCGAGCGCCACGTCCAGCGCGATGGCGCCGGTCGGGATGACCTCGATCGGGGCACGCCCCTCCTCGCCGAGGCGCATCACGGAGCCCTTGCCGAACTGCTTGTCGATCTGCGCCAGGGCCAGCTCGAGCGCTTTGTCCCGGTCGGGTGCTGCGGGTGCCATCTTGGGTCCACCTTTTGTCGTCTGCTGCCGTTGCTTCGTCATGTTGGACCTGACGCTACTGGCGGGGTCTGACAATTCTGCGAAGCCGGGGGTCGCGGCCACTGTAGCCGAACACGTGTTCGAGCACACGTGACACTCCGAACCGGCTGTTCAGCGACGATTTTCGGGAATTTCGAAGGCGTCGCAGACCGCGATCCAGACCTCCTTGGCGCCGATCCCCGCCTCCAGCGCCTGGTCGGCGGTGCGGCCGCCGAGCGACGACAGCACGTGGTCGTGGGCGATCATCTCGGCCCTGACCTGGCCGAACTCCCCTGCCATGAGTTTGCGGAACATCGTGATGCGCACCGGAGGACCCTAGCCAACGGGCTTGCGCAGCGATGCGAGCAGGCACACGACGAGCAGCGGCAGCGCGGTGAAGCCCACGATCAGCCCGAGCGCGGCGTAGGACCACGCCGTCACGACGATCCCCGACACCGCTCCCCCGACCGCGCCGCCGACGTTCATCACCAGGTCGGACAGGCCCTGCGCGGCGGGCCGGTCCGGCACCGGCACGGACTCCGTCAGCAGCGCCGACCCCGCCACGAGCCCCGCCGACCAGCCGAACCCGAGCAGCGCCAGTCCCGCGGCGAGCTGCGGGGCGTCGTGCGACGGCGCCATGCCCGCGACCCCGGACGCCGCCACCACGAGCGACGCGCCGATCGCGAGCACCGGCACGCGGCCGATCCGGTCCGCCAGCCACCCGAACAGGGGACTCGCGGCGTACATCGCGGCGACGTGCAGGCTGATCACGACGCCGACCACGCGCAACGACGACCCGGCGTGGTTCATGTGCACCGGCGTCATCGACATCAGCCCGACCATCGCCGTGTGGCACAACATCACTCCAACGAGTGCAAGTCGTGCCATCGGCCCGAGCGTCGCCCAGATCTTCAGGCCACCGGGGGAGGCGGAGCCGCCGGCGCAGTGCTGGGGTTCCACCGGACGGGTGCTCCTCACCACGACCAGCGGGTCCGGCCGCAGCCCGAGCTGCACCACCAGCACGGCCACGCCGAGCACGGCGGCGGCCAGCAGGAACGGCCCCACCCCCAGCGGCAGGCCGAGGGACGCGGCCACCCGTCCGGCGGGGTCGGCGAGGTTGGGGCCGATGATCGCGCCGATCATCGCCGCCCACACCACTCGGGACAGCTCACGCGCACGGCGGTGCGGGTGGGCCAGGTCCGTCGCGGCGTAGCGGGCCGCGTAGTTCGCGCTGGACGCCCCTCCGAACAGGACGAGCCCCGCCAGCAGCAGCTGCCAGGAACCGAGGCCCACGGC
>NZ_JBHXCW010000388.1:0-4508 GCF_042725365.1 Lentzea sp. NPDC060358
CCCTTCGTCCGCGCGCGGCCAGTGGACCGCACGCCCGCGGCCTACTTCTCCCTGAGCAGGTACACGTTGCCGTTGCCGTCCGCGTCGCTGTTGAAGATCAGGTCCGTGTCGTTGATGAACGAGGCGTGCGGGTGCACCGACTCCGTCTCCGAGGTGCTGCGGTGCTTGAACATCTGCACGGTGTCGACCTTGTTCGTGCCGGGCCTGATGTAATAGAAGTAGATGTAGGGCGTCGAGCCCTTGTGGCCGTCGCCCTGGATGATCGTCCGCGCGGGGTTCATGGCGAAGTGGTTGCTGCTCTGCTCGATGTCGTAGCTGAGGAACTCCTCCTTGCGGATGTTGTAGGTCACCACCTGCTTGTCCGAGTCACCGTCCTCGCGCTGCGCGAACGCGGCATCGCGTCCGTTGGACTCCCAGAACGGGTGCACCCCGTGGTCCTCCGGGCCGGTCAGCATCGTCCGCTTCCCGGTCGCGATGTCCACCAGGCCGATCTGGCCGTTGTCGTCCTCGTTCTCGGGCAGGACGTGGAAGAGCAGCGTGTCGCCGTGCACCGGGTTGATCAGCACGTGGTCGACCTTGCCGTCGATCCTCCTGACCGTCTTCATGTTCCCCGACCGCACGTCGATGAGAACCAGCGTGGACCGGTCTTCCTCCTCCTCGTACAGCGACGCGGCGATCGTCTTGCCGTCCGAGGTGAGCGACGGGATGCCCTTGACGTCGTACTTGTCCGGGACGGTGCGGATCTCCTTCTCGAGGAACGGCGGGCGCAGGCTGACGCTCGTGAACGTGCGGTTCTCGACGTAGAAGGCCTCCTCGGTCGCCGGCGAGACGTTGGCGTGGTCGCCGTCGATGTCCTCGGAGTCCGTCACCTGCACGAACTTCCCGTTCTCGAGCGACATCAGGTACAGGTTCTCGTGCCCGTCCCGCTCCGACATGAACACCACGGAGTCGAGCGAGGGGACGTACGGGTCCACGTCGAGGTACATCTTGTTGTCGAGCGCCGAGGACGTGGTGAGCTGAACGACCTCGTAATCGGGGTCCAGCGCGGGCAGCGTTCTCCACTCCGCACCGAATCGCGACCCCTTTCCTGATTCGGCGGCGGACTCCTCGGCGAGCGCGGCACAGGAGAACCCCAGCAAGCCAACGGACACGAGAAAAGCCACGGTTGCTTTCACGAGAAAAGACCCTTCAGGTCACAACGCGAGAGAGAGACAGGCCGTTCTCGACTATAGAAATCGGGGTGACAGTCCACAACGGATTCAACCTCACCCTTTCGAGTGGAGCGGAAGTGGGATTTCCCGCGGAGGATTTCCACTCCGTCACCACACCGCTGTTGTTCCACTCGAACGGGAACCAGACGTGCCCCCGGGCGGACCGAAGTCGCCCGGGGGCACGCGGGTCACGTCCGGGACAGGGCTCAGGAAGCCCAGTTCCCGCACGTCCAGCCGCTGGTGGTGAGCCGGTCGCAGGCCCGGACGCGGTCGTCCGAGCGGTTGGCGACCATGGTCGTCCAGTAGGCGCCCACCTGGCCCGCTCCGATGGTCACGGTCCGGAAGTCCAGCGCGACCCAGTTGCTGCCGACGAGGCGCTGGGTCTCGACCGCGACCTCGCGGGTGAAGCAGCACGGGTTGGCGTCGAAGAAGACCCGTGCCCAGCGCGCGTTGCACGCGCTGCTGTGGCGCACGACCACGCTGTAGTTCCGGCCGGCCCACTCGAGGTAGCTCGTGCCGGCCAGGTCCGTCGCCGCGCACCCCTGCGCCTGCGGGTCGAGGCCGGTGCAGCCCGCGCCGTTGCACGCGGCCTGGGCGGAGGCGTTGCCGCCCATGACGATCCCTGCGACCACCACGGACAACACGAGCAGCACTCTCGCGATCGCGGACTTCACACTCTTTCCACTGCGCACGACTATCCCCTTTGGACGGCGGGACCCCTGTTCCCGCTCAACGGTTTCCGGTGTGGTTCGGTACAGCTCGCGCACGCCTCGACGAGGGCGCGCGGCATCGCCCGCGGCCGGGGTCGGGCAGACCGCGGTCGCGGGAGGACGGGTGGTGAGGAGTGCGGCCGGTGGCCTACCGGGGCGGGCCCGAGGTCTCCAGCAGCGCGATCCCCAGCGGTGTCAGCGTGTGCAGCACCGAGGGACCGTCACGGTGGGTAGTGATCAGGCCCGCGGCGCGCAGCACGGCGGCGTGGCGGCTCGCCGAGGCCAGCGACGTGGAGAGCCGCTGGGCCAGCTGGGTGGTCGTCGCTCCCGCCCGCTCCCCCACCGCCAGCAGCACGGCCGCGCGCGTCGGGCCCATCAGCGCCTCGAGTCCGCCGGCGGCCAGGCTCTGCCAGCGCAGCTCGGGGTCGACCGGGTAGATCAGCGCGGGCGGCATGGCGGGGTCGGCCAGCGACAGCGGCAGCCGCTGGCAGAAGAACGACGGGATCAGCAGCAGCCCCCGCCCCTGCAGGTGCAGGTCGCGGTCGACGCCGTACTCGACCTCCAGCACCGGCGCCTCCCAGCGGGCCGCCGGCAGCGTGGCGAGCAGGCCCTCCACGCCCTGCTGGGCCAGCACGCGGGACCGGCGGGCGCGGTCGGCGGCCACGGCGGACCGGATCGCCCGGTCGTGCGGGGCGACCACCGCGGAGTGGAACCCGCGCAGCACGGAGGCGACGCCCCGCAGCACCGCGGGCCTGCCCTCGGCCAGCGCCTGGAACCGGGGCGGCACGGGCGAGTTCTCCGCCAGGCGGGACAGTTCCGCGCGCAACCTGCGGCGCGGGGTCGACATCATCGCCTCCAGCCCCTCCTCGAGGCCGCGGGCGCCCTCGGGCGGGGTCAGGAAGTCCGGGAAGTACGGCCCCTGCGGCGTCAGCACCGCCAGCAGGGCCGTTCCCGCGCGCACTCCGGGCGGCCCGCCGCGCAGCAGCGAGCGCTTCCACTCGCCGAACGCGGGGTCCTGGTCCGCGAAGTTGAGCCGGAAGCCGCTGTGCATCACCTCCCACAGCGGGTCGCCGTCGTCGGCGAGGCGTGTCCTGCCCAGGTCCCGCATCGTGAAATGGATGCGCAACGACGCCATGTGCCCCCCAGCAGGATGTTTCCACGTCAGCGCAAACATCCTTCCCGGCGGGCGCACCCCGTGTCCATGCTGTGCCGCCGTGGTCGGCAACGGAGCACTGGGGGTGTTGCGGGTGGAGATCGTGCTGCTGGGAACGGTCGGGGCCAGATCCGGCGGGGCCGAGGTGGACGTCGGGGTGCGCAAGCACCGGTTCGTGCTGGCGCTGCTCGCGCTGGAGGCGAACTCCGTGGTGGCGACCGACCGGATCGTCGACGTCGTGTGGCGCGACGGACCGCCGCGGTCGGCGCGGCGCATGGTGCACGGCATCGTGAGCGGTCTGCGTTCGGCGTTGACCAGGCACGCCGCCGACGAGGTCCGGCTGGTCAGCGAGGGCGGCGGCTACGTGCTGCGGTGCGACCCGCTGCGGGTGGACGCGCACCGGTTCCGGGCGCTGCTGCGGCAGGCGCGCACCGCCGGTGACGACGCGCGGCGGCTGGCCGTGCTGGACGAGGCGCTGGCGCTGTGGCGCGGCCCGGCGCTCGCGGGCATCGCGGCCGGCGGTGTGCGCGACGGGCTCTCCCGCGGTCTGGAGGAGGCACGGCTGGGCGCCCTGGAGGACCGGCTCGACGCGCTCCGGCGCCTGGGCCTGCCCGCCGCCGTCGACGAACTGTTCGACCTGCACCGCGAGCACCCGCAGCGGCCCCGCCCGGTGGAGCACCTGATGCGGGCGCTGCACCGGGCCGGCCGCACGCCCGAGGCGCTGGAGGTCTACCGGCGGGCACGGGCGGCGCTGGCCCGCGAGCACGGCCTGGACCTCTCCGCCGACGTCGAGCGGCTGCACCTCGCGATCCTGCGGGGCGAGACCGACCAGCCGCCGCCCGCCCCGGTCGCCGTGCCCGCGCAGCTGCCCGCCGACCTCGCGCACCTGGCCGGCCGCGACGCGGTGGGGGCGGCGCTGGTCCGCACCACGTCCGCGGCGCGCGGCGGGCTGGTGGTGTGCGCGGTCGACGGCATGGCCGGGGCCGGGAAGACGGCGCTGGCCGTGCGGGCCGCGCACCACCTCGGCCGGGACTTCCCCGACGGGCGGCTGTTCCTGGACCTGCACGGCTTCACCTCCGGTAGGGCGCCGGTGGCACCGCTCGACGCGCTGCGGCACCTGCTGGGGTCGTTCGGCGTGGACGACGTGCCCACCGACACCGACAGCGCCGCCGCGCGGTGGCGCAGCCTGACGGCCGGACGGCGCGTGCTGCTGTTGCTGGACAACGCTTCCTGCGACGCGCAGGTGGCGCCGCTGCTGCCCGGCGGTCCCGGTTGCGCGGTGGTGGTCACCAGCCGGCGGCGGCTGACCGCCGGCGGGCGTGCCGTGCCGCTGTCGCTGCACCCGCTGGGTCCCGGCGCGGCCGGCGAGGTGTTCCGCGCCGCCGCGGGACTGCCGTCGGACGTCCCCACCGGGGAGGTCACGGCGTTGTGCGG
>NZ_JBHXCW010000389.1:0-4418 GCF_042725365.1 Lentzea sp. NPDC060358
GCCCGCGTCTCTCCCGGACGCGGGCCGTTCCGTCTCACCCCCTGGTGATCAGCATCCCCCCGGAGCAGATCCCAGCCTTAAGACACCCGGAGGGCGGCGGATGTTGCCCCGCTCCGCGAATGTCACTCGAACGCAGTAACGCTCAGGCCTGCCGGCGACGCCGGGCACCGAACACGGCCAGACCGCCGAGGACCACCGCGCCCAGGCCGATCGCCCCCGCGGCGACGGGGTCGGCACCCGTGCTGGCCAGGGCCGCCGTCTTCGTGACCGGCGGCGCGGCGGCGACCGGGGCACCACCCTGCGGCTGCGCGCTCCGGGCGTTGATCCGGCGGGTCAGCACGTTGTTGGTGAGGTCGGTGTCGACCGACGGGCTGCGGACCTCCCACTTGATCTCGCCACCGGCGAACGCCTTCTCCACGACGACCCGCGCCCCGGCGAACTCGACGAGACCCGGCGCCGTCTTGGGCCCGTACGCCACGTGCACCTGCTGCCCGACGACGGCGGCGTTCTGGCCGAGGCCGCCGACGGTCGCCTCGATGCGCAGGCCCTCCGGCAGCGTCAGGATCCCGCCGAGGCTCTCCGGCACGTTCCCGTTGGCCGCGACCGAGCCGTAGATCTCGACGACGTCGCCCACCTGGAAGTCGGTGGCGTCGGTGGCCCCGTTGCGGTTGACGACGATCTGGACCGCCTTCTGGTCGGCCCGCGGCGTCAGGTAGCCGGCGTCGATCCCGGTGACCTGCTGCCCCTTGGCGACCGCGACCGGGTCCGAGATCCCGCTGGCCCAGTCGAACTTCGACCCGCCACCGCCCCTGGTGAGCACCAGTGCGTCGTTCTGCCGCGTGTGGGAGAAGAGGCTGTACCGGCCGGCCGCGAGACCGTCGAAGCAGTAGACGCCGTCCGCCCCGGTCTCGACCTGCCGGTCGGTCCCGTGCAGGGAGACGAGGCGACCGGCCAGCGGCCCCTCGCCGGCCTGGCGCCGGCCGTCGGAGTTCTCGTCCTTCCAGGCGACACCGCAGATCGAGCCGCCGCGCACACCGAAGGAGACCGAGTGCCCGCTGTCGTCGGTGACGTCGACCTCGACCGAGGACGGCGTGGTGCCACCGAACTTCGGGTCGACGTAGCTGACCTCGTACGAGCCGGAAGCGACATACTTCATGGTCCAGGTGCCGTAGGCGTCGGTCGGGTAGGAGCCGGCCTTGCCGTCCGGTCCCTTCACGACGACGTTCACGTCCTTCAGCCCCGCCTCGCCGTCCTGCTTCACGTCGTCGCCGTTGAGATCGATGAACACGCTGCCACCGATGTAGCTCGTCGGGCGGTTCTCGTCCTGCGCGAACGCAGTGCCGGACAGCGCGAGCGGCACGGCGACCAGCGAGGTGGCGACGGTGACGGCGGCAGCGCGAATCATCCTGCTCATTTCTCTTCCCCCAGGAAATGTGCGCAGCACGAATAGAGCCGCGCATTTGTTCGGTGGATTTGCCAGCCGCTCCCGCAACCGGTCGCTTTGGAGTCGTTCGGAACGGGTACCCGGTTGCCACCCGAGACACAACCGTGATTTTCGCAGGTCTTCGCCCCGCGCCTGGACTGTGGCGCGGCGCCGGTCGGCCTAGAGTGATCGCCATGAGCGAGAAGCCGCAGACGTCAGGGGAAAGCACTCTCACGGTAGTTCTGGCCCTGCTCGTCAACCTCGCGATCGCGATCACGAAGGCGATTGCGGGCGTTTTGACCGGTTCGGCGGCAATCCTCTCCGAAGCGGCCCACTCGGTGGCCGACACGTTCACGGAAGCCCTGCTGCTGACGGCCCTGCGCCGCTCCGACCGCCCGGCCGACCGCCGCCACCCGTTCGGCTACGGCAAGGAGCGCTACTTCTGGTCGCTGCTGGCAGCCGTCTCGATCTTCGCCTCGGGCGCGATGTTCGCGTTCTACGAGGGCTTCCGCACGGTCTTCGGCGAACCGGAGGAGCAGACCAGGCCCCTGGTCGGCTACATCGTGCTCGGCCTGGCCTTCGCACTGGAGTCGGTGTCGTGGACGCAGGCGTTCCGGCAGGTCCGCAAGGAGTCCGCCGAGCACGGCCGCGGTTTCTTCGACTTCCTGCGCGTCTCCGACGACCCGACCGTGAAGACGGTGTTCCTGGAGGACTCCGCGGCCCTGATCGGCCTGGTCCTCGCTTTCACGGGCCTGGGCCTGCACCAGCTCACCGGCTCGTCGCTGTGGGACGGCCTCGCGTCACTGGCCATCGGCGTGCTGCTGGCACTGGTCGCCTACGTCCTCGCCCGCACGAACAAGGGCCTGCTGATCGGCCGCCAGGCAGACCCGGTGATGGTGAAGGCGATCTGGAAGCGCCTGGGCGAGGTGCCGGAGGTGGACGCCGTGGTCGACGTGCTGACGATGCTGATCGGCACCGACCGCGTGCTGCTGTGCGCCCGCCTCGACTTCGACGACGCCCTGACGGCGTTCGAACTGGAGAACGCGTGCGTCCGCATCTCCGCGGAACTGCACGAGTCGTTCCCCGACCTGGACGAGATCTTCCTCGAACCGGTCCCCAGGTCGGACCCGGACCTGCGCCGCAGGGTGCTGGAGCGCTACGGCATCTAGCGCCGCGTGTCGGTCCGGTGGAAGTTGAGGTAGGCCCGACTCGGCGTGGGCCCGCGCTGCCCCTGGTACCGGCTGCCGGCCTGCTGCGACCCGTACGGGTGCTCCGCCGGACTCGACAGCTTGAAGAGGCAGAGCTGCCCGATCTTCATGCCGGGGTGCAGGGTGATCGGCAGGTTGGCGACGTTGGACAGCTCCAGCGTGATGTGGCCGGAGAAGCCCGGATCGATGAACCCGGCAGTCGAGTGCGTGAGGAGCCCGAGCCGGCCGAGACTCGACTTGCCCTCCAACCGCCCGGCCAGGTCGTCCGGCAACGTCACCATCTCGTAGGTGGAGCCGAGCACGAACTCGCCGGGGTGCAGGACGAACGGGTCGCCCTCGGGCGTCTCGACCAGACTCGTCAGGTCGTCCTGCTGCTGCGCGGGGTCGATGTGCGTGTACCTGGTGTTGTTGAAGACCCGGAAGAACCGGTCCAGCCGCACGTCGATGCTGCTCGGCTGGAGCATCTCGACGTCGAAGGGGTCGAGGGCGAGTCGGCCGGACTCGACCTCTTTGCGCAGATCCTGGTCACTCAGCAGCACCCGGACAGGCTAACGGAAGTCCTGGAGTCGGTGGACGGCCGCGTTGTCGTGCTGTGTATGATCGGCTACGAGCTTGCTCATGCGGGTGTAGTTCATTGGTAGAACGACAGCTTCCCAAGCTGTAGAGGCGGGTTCGATTCCCGTCACCCGCTCCACCAGAAGCCCCGGCCTTCGCGCCGGGGCTTCTCGCATTTCGAGACGCGTCAGCCGGACGGGCTCTCGAGCCGAGTGAGTCGAGACGCAACACTCATGTTGTGCCGACCAGCCTGCCGCTGGTCCTCATAGAGGCGTGCGTTGCGGGCTTGTCCGCATCCGAACGCCTCACAGCCCTTGTTGATCACGCCGCGGCACAACTCGCTTCAAAAAATGCCTGTTCCTGTCGGACAACCTGGCAAGGGTTGACGGGCAGGTTACGACGTCGTCAGTCGACCGGCAGGCCCCACGGCCGGCGGTCCAGCTCCACCCAGCCACCGCCCTGCGCCAGCGCCGCCCGCACCCCCGCCACGTGGTCGGCGAACGAGGCCAGGTCGCCGTGCAGCAGTTCGGCCCGTTCCACGTCCAGCGGGTGGGTGTCGTCGTGCCAGAGGTCGACCGGGAACGACGCCACGAAGGCCATCGACTGCAGCAGTTGCAGGAGGGCGACGGACGGGCGTGCGGTTTCGGCGAGGTAGTCGGCGCGGATCGACTCGCATGTCGTCAGCAGGGCTCGGACCTGGCGGATCGCGTCTGCCGGGGTGCCGTCCCACGACGGGTCCGGCCACACCCGGTCGCTCAGTTCCAGCCACAGCCGCCAGCCGGTGGCCAGTTCGGCGTCGTCTGCGGGGCACCACTTACCCATGCATCCACTGTGCATGGACAAGGCGGTGGAGTCTCGTGACGATGACGCACGCCACGGCAACCATTGGGTGACATGTGCGTCTTATAGCGCATGAAGCGTACGAGGCAAGGGCTCGCCGTGCTGCCGAGTGTTGCTATCGGGCTCGGGCTCGGTGTGTTGCTCACGTTGCTTGCTGTGCCTGCGCTTCGGTACGAGGTCACGGACAGCGCCAACCTGCTGACGCGGGTGCTGGCGTACGGGTTCTTGCTGGTGCCCGTTGCCGTTGTGACCGTGCTCCGGAGTTCCATGCCCGTGACGCACACGACCGGGCTTGTCGCTGGTGCCACGGTGGTTCTCGCCACCGCCGCGCAGAGCTACACCGGCACGCCGATGCCGTACGTGTGGCTCGCGGCGGCGACCCTGTTCGGGTG